>NZ_LWGH01000001.1:0-16900 GCF_001635395.1 Sulfitobacter sp. HI0129
GCCTCGGCACGAAAACGTCGAGTACATCGAGGGGCGCGCAAGCTTCGACGATGAGGGCCGCCTGACCGTGAATGGCGCGGTCTTTCCGGCGACGAAGATCGTCATCGCCACCGGTTCGCGCCCGCATGTGCCGGCGATCCCCGGTGTCGAAGGGATCGATGCACTCGACAGCACGTCGGCGCTGGAGTTGTCTGAACTGCCCGCCTCCCTGCTGGTTCTGGGCGGGGGCTATATCGGCGTTGAACTGGCGCAGCTTTTCGCCCGGGCCGGTGTTGCGGTGACGCTGGTGAGCCGCCGTGGCGTCTTGCCCGGGGCCGAGCCGGAGATTTCCGAAGCGCTGGAGCGTTACCTCTCCGACGAGGGTATTCAGCTGGCGCGTGTCTCTGGCTATGAGAGCATGGCGAGGGATGGCGATACCGTACGTCTGACGAGCACAGATAACGTAGCCTATGAAGCCGAGCGGATGTTGCTTGCGACCGGGCGGGTGCCGAACAGCGATGGGCTGAACCTCGGCGCCGCCGGGATCGAAACGGATGCCAGAGGCGGTATCATCGTCGACGACCGGATGCGCACCACCAACTCCAACATCTGGGCGGCAGGTGACGTCACCGGGCGCGACCAGTTCGTTTATATGGCCGCCTTCGGCGCCAAGCTCGCCGCCCGGAACGCGGTAGCGGGGGAGCAACGCCGCTACGACAACCGCACAATGCCATGGGTGGTTTTTTCCGATCCGCAGGTGGCGGGCGTGGGGCTGAGCGAGGCACAGGCCCGGGCAGCGGGGCACGAGGTCGTCACCTCGGTCCTGCCGCTTACCGCCGTGCCCCGCGCGCTTGCCGCCCGGGACACGCGAGGGCTGATCAAGCTGGTAGCGGAGGCGGGCAGCAAGCGGCTCTTGGGTGCGCAAATCCTCGCCCCCGAGGGCGCGGACAGCATACAGACGGCGGCGATGGCGTTGACGGCTGGCATGACCTATGAGGATCTGGGCGACACGATCATGCCCTACCTCACCACCGTCGAGGGGTTGAAGCTGGCGGCGCAGACGTTCGAAAAGGACGTGGCCGCGCTCAGCTGCTGTGCCGGGTAGCGGTTCGATCATTCGTCAACACGGAGCGACCCATGCCGACCCTTGCCGCCTATATCGGTGCTGCCCTCGCCGAAATCGCCGGATGCTTCGCCTTCTGGGCGTGGCTCCGGCTCGACAAGACGATCTGGTGGATCGTCCCGGGGATGGCCTCGCTGGCGCTGTTTGCCTACCTGCTCACGCTGGCCGATGTCGCCGCCGCCGGGCGTGCCTACGCAGCCTATGGTGGCATCTATATCTCGGCGTCGTTGGTCTGGCTTTGGGCGGTCGAAGGGATGCGGCCGGATCGGTGGGACATGATCGGCGTGAGCCTTTGTCTGCTGGGCACCGCCGTCATTATCGCAGGCCCGCGTCCCCCGGTCTGAAATCAAAGAGATTGATAGAAAGGAAAGAGGAATCTTCATGACCGATACACTTGACCTGATCGTCATCGGCGCCGGCATGGCCGGCATCAACGCGGCAAAGAAATGCAGCAAGGCCGGCTGGTCCACAGCCATCGTGGACGAGCTGCCCTATGGGGGCACCTGCGCGCTCAGGGGATGCGACCCCAAAAAGATGCTGCGCGCCGGCGCGGAAGCGGTGGAGGCCGCGCGTCGGCTTAATGGCAAGGGCGTCGCGGGGGGGACGCGGATCGACTGGCCAGCGCTGATGAAGCACAAGGAGAGCTTCACCGATCCGGTACCGGAAAATATGGAAACCGGGCTGAAGGAGGCAGGCGTGCAGACCCTTCATGGCCGCGCGCAGTTCATCGCGGAGGACCGGATAGAGGTCGAGGGCCATGGCGAGATTGCCTTTCGTCACGCCCTGATCGCCACGGGTGCCACGCCGCGACCGCTGGACTTTCCCGGTGCCGCAAAGCTGATCGACAGTACTGAGTTCCTGAATCTCCCCGAACTGCCCCGCCGGATCGTCTTCGTCGGGGGCGGCTATGTCTCTTTCGAGTTCGCGCATATCGCGGCGCGGGCGGGGGCAGAGGTCACGATCCTCGATCATGGCGCAAGGCAGTTGAAGAAGTTCGACCCCGATCTCGTCGAGATGGTGATGGACCGCAGCCGTGCGGCAGGGATCGAGATCGTGACCGAGGCAGCGCCCAAGCGTATCGAGGATGCCGATGGCGCGCACCGCGTCGCCTATCGCAAGGCTAGCGAAAGCCATACCATCGAAGCCGACCTCGTCGTCCATGGCGCGGGCCGTGTGCCCGCCACGGACCATCTCGACCTTGCCGTCGCGGGCATCGAGACCGAGAACGGCGGCGTGAAGGTCACCCCTTGGCTGCAATCAACATCGAACCCGCGCATCTACGCCGCTGGCGACGCCGCCGCCTCGCCTGGAAAACCCCTGACCCCGGTCGCCGTCTTCGAAGGCAAGATCGCCGCATCGAACATGCTCAATGACAAGCGGACTGAGCCCGACTATACCGGCGTGCCCAGCGTGGTCTTCACCATTCCCGAACTCGCCCGTGTCGGCCTGCTGGAAGAGGAGGCACGCGAGAGGGGCGAGGTTGATGTGAGCTTCAATGACACCTCCGGCTGGTTTTCGCAGATGCGGCTGGGTGAAAGCCATGCTGGCACGAAGATCATCACCGACAAGCAGGGCAAGATCCTCGGCGCCCATATGTTCGGCCCGGACTACGCCGAGTTGATCAATGTCTTTTCGCTGGCGATCAAGCTGGGGCTAACGGCGTCGCAGGTTAAATCCATGCCTGCCGCCTATCCGACGGGGGCTTCCGACATCGGCTCGATGTTCTGAGCGTCATGAACCAAGGTCGCGCGAAGATGGGTAGTTGGGGCGGTAGGATTCTATGTTAACTAATTGATTAGTATTTATAATATGGTGAATATTGGGATATGGTGTTAAGAGGTTTCATTCGGAAATAGCAATTGTGCCTCACCAAGTGTTGCAGCGCGGCTGGGATGGTGGTCTCGCAACATCCTGCCTCTCATTAAGCAGATGGATCGGCGCCAAGCACCTTGAGCAGCAGGAATGGAGGGGCGTCATAGCCGGTGCGGCGCCAGAGTGTCCGTGAGAATGGCGCATAGAGGCTGCCGAAGCGTCACGGAGCCGCCGCGCGAGTACTCACCGATTCGGCACGGATCACCCGGGGGCAACGGCGCCTCGACCGGGTCAGGCGGGTCGCAGCATCCGCTGGCAGATCACGAAACCACCCAAGATGACTACTTAGAATGGTAGCTCGAAGTTTCTGACAGCCACGCAGGGGTATTGTCAGGAGGCGACCCAGGCGAGCGGCCTTTGCGGCCCAGAGCGGGCTTTCGTCACACCCTGCGCTGCCGCAGTGCGGCGCTTGAGTCTATGAGCTTTTGCTCCNGGTAAGCCCGAACAGCCTATCATTTTCGAGTGACTAAAATCGAGCGCGATCAGGCGCCTCGAAACGGGCCTCCACCAACTCCAAAAAAGAACTGCCCCGCCACGCGCGACGGCTGGCGGGTCGCAGGCAGAAGTAGGTCGTAGCGGAAGGGTTGTTCTGGCGCCTGTTCTCGTCCTCGAGCTGCTTCAGCCGCTTCGTTTCCGTCGGCAATAGGCCCGCCTACTTCTTTTTCCAGTTAAGGTAGGTCGCCTGGCTGATCGCGGCCTTCGGCAGATATCTGCAACCGGCGTGCCTTCTTCGCCCTGCTTGAGAATGAACGCTTTCTGCGCGTCCGAAAACTTCGGTGCCTTCATGTGGTTTCGCTCCTCTCCCACCCGGGAAATCGTAGCGGAAAACTGCAACCTCAAGCGGTCCAGTTTGCGGGGATCAGATCAGTCTGCGGACACCCCCTAAATTTTACCGCTGCGAAGAAGATTTTTCTGTACCTTACCCATCGTATTTCTCGGCAATGCGTCAACGAAGAAAATCTTCCGCGGGAGTTTGAACCGCGCAAGTTCTCCTGATATCTTTGCCATGATGTCATCTGCCGAAATTGTCCCGCCTGCTTCCCGCACGATGGCGACTGCGACGCTTTCGCCGAAATCTGCGTGCGGAACGCCGAAGGCTGCGCTTTCCACAATGCCCTCAATCTGGTCGATAGTTGCCTCGATTTCTTTGGGGTAGATGTTGTACCCACCAGAAATAATCAGATCCTTTGACCTGCCGACGATAGTCACATAGCCATCGTCATCAATGTGGCCGAGATCGCCGGTGATGAACCACCCGTCGGGCCGCATTTCCTCAGCGGTTTTTTTTGGCATGTTCCAATAGCCTTTGAACAGGTTCGGACCCCGCACCTCAATGCCGCCAATTTCGCCCCTTGGCAGTACCTTTCCTTTCGCTGTGGTAATGCGCAATTCAACGCCTTTTAGAGGCAGGCCAACTGTACCTGGCTTCCTGACACCCTCGTATGGGTTGGAGGTATTCATACAGGTTTCTGTCATTCCGTAGCGCTCGAGCACAGTTTGTCCGGTGCGCGCCTGCCACTCGCGGTGTGTGTCCGCAAGCATAGGTGCTGAGCCGGACACGAACAGGCGCATCGATGCTATGGAGTCCTGGGTCAAGTCAGGGTGGGCCAAAAGGCGGGTATAGAATGTCGGGACGCCCATCAAACTGGTTGCGCGATTGAAATCGGCGAGTATCGCATCGGGGTCGAAGGCGCGGTGCAGTAGGATCGCGCCCCCGGCGACAAGCGTGATGTTGATCGCCACGAAGAGCCCGTGCGTGTGAAAGAGCGGTAGGGCGTGGATCAGCACATCCTCTTTGGTAAATTGCCACAGATCCCGCAGGGTCTCCGCATTGGAAGCGAGATTGCCATGTGTGAGCATGGCCCCTTTGGAGCGCCCCGTGGTGCCCGAGGTGTAAAGAATCGCGGCAAGATCATCTGCCCCTCTGGGGGCCGGCCCTTGGAACGGTGCCGCGCTCTCTACTTTCTCGGTCAGAGACCCATTCCCGTCGGCATCGAGGGTTAGTACGGATTTAATTTCGGCGCCGCTGATGACGTCGGCAAACTCATTTTGACGGGACGGGTCGCAGACGAACAGTCTTGGGCTGGCATCGCTCAGAAAGTACCCGATCTCCGCTGCCGTGTAGGCGGTGTTAAGAGGCAGGTGAATAGCGCCCGCCAATATTGTACCGAGGTAGAGTTCCAGGACTCCAAGTGATTTCTCCGCTTGCACCGCAACTCGGTCCCCGGGTTCCACGCCCAAGCTCACGAGGGCCGAGGCAACGCGCTCCGCTCTCTCCCAAAGGGCACCGGAGCTGGTGGTCTGGCCAGTAGCGGGATCAGTCGAGAATGTCGCAGACTCGCGGCCGGAAGAGGCGGCGCGCAGCGTGCGGGCAAGGTGGTTCCCATCGTACATTTTTTGTCCTTTTCAGCGGGTCTTCGCCAGCCGTCGCACAACGGGAGACGCGATAATTTCGTCTGCAGTCGAATAGGCTTCATGGTTGTGTTCGATCGTTGCAAGATCGTAGAGGTAGTTAACCATCACGCCCCATGATGCCTTTTGTCCGCGCTCACTCGTGTCGGCGCTGGGATGAATTTGTTCCAGCCGCGCTCCATTGCCTAAATGGAACCGTGCGACGGGGTCGGTAGCGCCCCCGCGCGGGGATCGTGAGACGAGCATGTAGCGTGCTGTAAGCTCAGACAATTCCGCGGGATTTGCACCGGCTTCAGCTTGCTGCACGACCTTATCGAGCCGCTCGGGCAGGGCCTTCGCTTCCTGCTGTGCCAGCGCCCAGCTGCGCAATCCGGGGACCGGGGACAGGGTCACAAAAGTGGTCAACTTTCCGAAATCTCGCTGCAGTTCCTCGACCACCTGTTTAATCAGGAAATTGCCGAATGATATGCCGCGTAGCCCGTCTTGGCAGTTCGAAATCGAGTAGAATACGGCGGTGGACGCCTGATCCGGTGTCAGCATGTACCGTTCGGAGGCAAGGATGTCATCAATGTTGCCGGGGATGGACGAGGTCAATGCGACCTCGACGAAGATCAATGGATCATCAAGGAGAGCTGGATGGAAAAACGCATATAGTCTTCTGTCCGGGGCAGCCACGCGGCGGCGCAGATCGCTCCAGCCCCTGATCTCATGCACCGCTTCATATCTGATGATCTTTTCGAGGATCGATGCCGGTGTATTCCAGTCAATGCTGCGCAGTTCGAGAAAACCCCGGTTGAACCATGAACTGAACAGATGCCTGAAGTCGTCGTCCAGCGGTTTCAACTCGGGATCCTTCTCCATGCAGGACAAGAGATCTTGCCGCATCGAAACAAGTCTTAATGTCCCTCCCGGGGCCCGGTTGAGGCGCCGTATAAGTTCCTGCGAGAGGGGTTCAGAGGCCGCGTGAAGTTTCCGCAAGGATTTTGCATCGCGCGCATAAGCCGCCTCAAACTTTGCGCGATCAACACCAAATTGGTCGCGCAAAGTGCTGAAGAAGTGGTGCTTTTTCTCAGGAGTAAGCCTGGCATAGCGATCGAAAATAACCCGAGCCTGCGCCAAGCCTGTGGCCTCACCCTTTCCGCTGAGCAGCGCTTCGCAGATGTCAAAGATATCGTCCTGTGCGGCTGACTTCATCAACCCACGTCCTGCGTCCGCGACCCGCCCTATCAAGTCGTTCAGAATATTGCTGGCTCGGTTCATCGCCCTATCCAATCTAAAGCTCCGGGCCCATGACCACGTCGGGCAGCCAAGTAACGATTCCAGGGAAAGCCGACAGAATAACGATGGCCAAAATCATACAGCCAACAAACGGCATGGAGCCCAAAAGGATTTTCCTCAGCGAGATGTCTGGCGCGATGCCATTGATCACATAGAGGTTCAGCCCCACGGGGGGCGTGATCAGCCCGATTTCCATGTTGATCGTGACAATGACCGCAAACCAGTAGGGGTCGAACCCGGCTGTAATGATGATCGGAAGCAAGATCGGGGCCGACATCAAGATCACTGCCACAGGCGGCAGGAAAAAGCCGGCAACCAGAAGGAAGACGTTGATGATCCCCATCAACACCCATCGATTTACATCAAGGTTTGCGATCCACTCCGCTACCGATTGTGTCACGAAGAGCGAGGAGAGCATGAATGAAAACACCCCCGCCGCGCCGATGATGAACAGGATCATTACCGACTCACGTGTTGAATCTCGCAAAACCGCCCAGAGCGCCGTGGGTTGGTACATCCGGTAGACAACGACAGCGACCACGATACAAAGCAGCGCGCCGACGGCAGCGGTTTCCGAGGGTGTAGCAACGCCGCCGTAGAGCGCATAGAGAACGCCGGCGATGATCAGAATGAACGGTATAACGCGGGGCAAGATTTCGAGGCGCTGTGCCCAAGTATAGCTGATGCCCGAGAGAGCAACACCGGCGGCCCCGCGACGCCAAGTGTCATAGATAGCCCATACGATGAAAAGGGCGACCAGCAAGACTCCCGGCATCACGCCTGCGAGGAACAACCGGCCAATACTGGTCTCAGTGGCAATTCCATAAACAATCATCGTGACCGAGGGTGGAATCAGGATGCCCAATGTGCCCCCCGCAGCGATCGATCCCGCCGCGACTTCATCGGGGTAACCGCGTTTGCGCATTTCGGGGATACCCATTTTGCCGATGGCTGCACATGTGGCGGGAGAGGAACCAGACATAGCCGCAAACAAGGCACAAGCTCCGAGGTTAGAGACAACTAAGCCACCAGGTACTTTTGTAAGCCAACGTTCCAGTGCTTCGTAAAGGTCGGGCCCCGCGCGAGTGGATGAAATTGCCGCCCCCATGATGATGAACATAGGGATCGACAACAATGCAAAGGAGTTCAGATCCCCGTAGAACAGCTCAGGCAGCGCTTGCAGACTGCGAGGACCGTCAAAGACGTAGAGAAAAAAGGTGGCGACGATCAACAAGCCTGCGCCGACTGGGACACCCGAAAACAGGACAATGACAGTTGCGATGGCGACAAGGGCGCCAAGTATCAAAGGGTCCATCAGAGATCCTCGAGCGAATTGGTGGATGACGTGGCGGCCATGCCTTTTTCATCAATGGGAGCACCGGACAAAACCATCCAGAGATCGCCAAGCAATTGCAGCAAGAACAGGGCAAAGCCCAACGGGATCGCCAGATAGGGGATCGCAAGTGGGATCGCCATTACAGTTTCGGACTTCCAGTTGCGGGCCCATGCCAGATGCCACATCTCCCAACCATAGAAGAGCATGAGCGCAATCATCGTTCCGGTCACCGCCAGGGTCGCTGCAGAAAGACCACGACGCATCCTGGACGGCAGCATTGTCGGTAAAAGATCCACACCCACGTGGCCGCGGAGTTTTTGCACGTAGGGCAACCCGATCAGCGTGGCGGCAATCATCAGGTAGATGACGACTTCGGTCTGCCAGATCGTCGATTGGTTCAAGACTGTACGGATAAAGATCATCTGACAGGTTATGAGAACTGAGGCGAGGATCATGAACGAAGCGATGATGCCGCAAACAGTCGAGATCCAACCAATCACCTGAACTGCGATTGGTATACGCCCTACGGGACGTGCAAATTGGGTCACCGGGAACCCTCCCTGAATCTATAAGGCAAGTGCAAATGGGGGGCTGGAGAACCTGCGCCCCCATTCTTGTCGTCACTCGACGGCAAGCGCCATATCAAGTAGCTTCTGGCCGTCCGGCAACTCCTCAACAAAGGCCGGATAAGAAGTTGTCTTTGCCAGTTCGCGCCATGCGTTGAAGTCTTCTTCCGACATTTCTGCCAGTTCTACGCCGGCATCTGCGAATGCTTTTGCGGCAGCTTCATCACCTTTTTTTGCCTCCTCCAGATAAAAAGCCTGGGCCTTCTCTCCCGCGGCGCGCAGCGCGGCCTGCTGTTCTTCGGTCAGGCTTTCGAATGTGGTCTTGTTCATCAACATGGGTTGATACATGAACCAGAGGGCGTATTCACCTGCCGGAGTGTAGCATTTGAGCTGCTCATAGAGGCGGTAGCTAACAAAGCTTTCGGAAGATGTATTTGCAGCATCAAGAACACCAGTTTGCAGAGCCGTGTAAATTTCGGATGATGCCATTGATGAAATCGAGGCGCCTGCGCCGGCCAACATCTGCTCAAACGACTTGCCAGCCGCGCGAATGCTGACGCCCTCAACGTCTTCCGGCCCGGTTATACACTCCTTGTTCGAGCCGAACCCGCCAGCAAGATACCCGTGCACCAGGGCGATCACGTCATCTCCGGCCATAACCGACTCAATTTCTTCCATAAAAGGAGAATTTGAAAGGCGTGCGCCGTGTTCATGGTTTTTCACCAGACCTGGCATCAATGTCAGGTTGTAAGCTGGTTGCTGCCCACCCGCGTAACTGAGCGGCAGAACTGTCATGTCAAGTTGACCACGTGAAAGCGGCGTGTATTGCTCGCGCGCTTTGAAGAGTGTTTGGTTCGGGAAGATCTGGATATTCAGATCCACATTTGCGGCAGCCACTTCATCGGCAACCATCTGGGCGACTTGGTGGCGCACGTCGCCTTCGGACCACTGGTGGCTGAGTTTGAGGTTCTCGGCGAGGGTTGGTGATGCAATCGCACTGACCAAGGCAACGGCAGCAACACCGGATTTCAGGAATGTCATGTTTGTTCCTCCACGAACGATATCGCAGCAACCGATTCTCCTCCCGGTTTGCCGCATGGGTATCAATAACAGCAGTGTATTTCACCATAGCACCCTTGTATACAATTCAGTCAATAGGTAATACAATTGCGCTGAAGATTAAGTTAGAGGGCAGGTGGGTCCGTGAAAAAGGTGAAGGTTTCCGTCCGCGATGCGCTTGAGGATCGCATTCTTACTGGCCAGTTATTGCCGGGCACCCGCGTCGATGAGGTCACCCTCGCTGAGGAGTTCGGGGTTTCCAGAACGCCGGTCCGACAGGCCATCTTCCAGCTCGCTGCTACCGGGCTCCTTGAGCAACGCCCTCGAAGGGGGGCATACGTTGCCGAGGTTGGTCCCCAGCTACTGAGCGAGATGTTTCAAGTCATGGCCGAGCTGGAAGCCCTTTGTGCCGCCAACGCGGCCCGACGGGCGACGGAAAGCGACATCGAAATGCTTCTGGCCTGTCACGCAGATTGTACAAAAGCAGCAGAGAGCGGCGATAGCGACCGTTACTACTACGAGAACGAGACTTTTCACGAATTGATCCGCACCATAAGCGGCAACTGCTTCCTCCGAGATGAGATTGATACACTGCAAAAACGTCTGAAGGCATATCGCCGGCTTCAGCTAAGGGCGCGGAACAGGATGGAACGGTCCCTCTCCGAGCATGCGTCGATTGTTGAGGCAATCAGGGGCGGGGATGCGGCGGCGGCCAATGCAGCCATGCGCGACCACATTACGATCCAAGGAGATCGCTTTTCGGACCTTCTTGCGACCTTGTCCCGCAATAGCATAGCTGCAAATGGCTGACCCTTCCGGACCGCGAAAGTTCGGACGTGTGAGCCGATCACTGCGAGATTGCAATGTTAAGCGGGCTGGCCGCGGCGCGTTTTACAGACCGTTATAAAAGTTGTCTGTAGCGCGGATCGTCGCGGGCAAGGTTACTCCAATCGCCTCGGCCGCGCCGCGCAGCGGCACCACCACGCCCGTGAAGTCCCCCGCGGCGCGCGCGGCGCTTAAGCGTGAGTTTCTCCTGCTCGAGGAGTTCGATGAGGGCGTCGATCTCGCCGTCACTCCGGGCGGGGCCGCGATCCTGCTCGAAAAGGATACAGGCGAGTTCGCGCCGCAGGGCTTCGGTGAGAAGGGCGGTGGCTTCTTCGGGGGACATGGTCTGGAAAATAGGGTCGGTCATTATTCTGGTCTCTCTTCGCGTTTCAATGTTGCGAGGAGACGAGCCGCGCGGCTCATCGCCTTGGCCAGAAAAGGGGTTCGAAGGGAAATACAAAAAAAATCGCGGGAGACATTTTTCGAGATGACGTTGGGTAAGCATTTCCGAAAGTAGAAGATACGGCCCCGGCGCTGGAGGTAGGGCCCCGCGGGCCGATGGGCAGAAGGCCTGCGTCCGATGGTGCCTGTCTCGCGATGCCGGGGCGATGGGGGCCGTGAGACGTCCTGCGTCACGGATTGTGTTACAGTTTGTGTCACACCCTCAGCGGAGTGTGACACAGCATTTTGCGACAGGGAACTGTCGACCCTATTTCCTTGGGCTTTTCGATCTGAATGGGAAAACATGGCTGGGGTGGTAGGATTCGAACCTACGATACACGGTACCAAAAACCGATGCCTTACCGCTTGGCTACACCCCAACGTGAGCCGGTAATTAGAGTTTGAAACGGCGGGGTGCAAGACCCGTTTTGGCAAATTCCGTCATTCCTCGCGCGCCGCACGGCTCAGAAGGTCGGACTGGGGCAGTTCCGCGCGTTCCTGTTCGACGATCCGGGCCAGCTCCTTCTCCGCTGTCGCGGTGACATCCTGAACCTCGCCCGGCGGCTCTGTGACCTTTGTTGCCCTCGCACCGGCTTCCGCCTTCGAATCTGTCTGCGCGCCCTTGCGTTCGATCACCACCCGCCGGGTGGGAAAGGGGGCCGCGATATCGGCCGCATCGAGTGCGGCTTGGCACAGGCGGATCGCCTCGCTGCGTGCCAGAACGAAGGAGGTCTCGTTCTGGTCGATCCAGGCGGCGTAATTCAGGGTGACCCAGCAGTCGTCCACCGATTCCACCCAGACGGAGGCTTCCGGCGTTTTTAGGACGAACCGCAACCCTTGCAACGTGCGCAGGGACAGGTCTTGCGCCGCGGCCAGATCAGCATCGGGCGCGACCGTCAGCGCGAAGGTGAAGCGCCGTTCGGCGTTCCGCGTGTAGTTCACGATGCGGCTTTTGAAGACCGTGGCGTTGGGGATGCGGATATGGTTCCCGTCAAAGCTGAGCAGAATGGTCGCGCGGCTCGTCAGCCGGATCACCTTGCCGGTATCGCCCTCGATCTCCACCGTGTCGTTGGGCCGGAAGGGCTGGCGTATCGACAGCATGACCGAGGCGATGAAGTTTTCCACCGTGTCCCGCACGGCGAAACCGATGGCCAGCCCGACGATCCCGGCCGCCCCGAGGATGCCTGACAGCAGTGCCGTTGCACCAAGAATGTCGAGCGCCACCACAAGGCCGCCGATCACGAAAAGAAGCCGCAGGATCTGGCGGTAGATATCCGCGATGAAAGCATTGGGTGCGATCCTGTCCCACGGCTTGCGCATCCGCGCCAAGGCGAGCCCGGCCAGAACGATGATGGCGAAGGCCGCAAGCGCGATGAGTGCCAGCGGCAGAAAGGCCAGCACCTGACCACCCCGCGCGCGGAAGCGGTCCACCGCCGGGTTCAGGCGTTCGACGACATCGGTGGTCTCCGACACTTCGTTCTCGATCGCGACGGTCCCTTCCACACGCCCGACGAGTTCGGTCAGCCGGGCGGCCGCCGCGCTGTCGAGTGTGGTACCGGTCAGGGTCACGATGCCGGAGGATACGGCGACCTCGATATTCTCGTAGCCCTCCAGTTCCGACAGGATGTTGCGGATGCGCCGGGCAATGGCCGCATCCGTTGCGCCGTCGTCAGTGACGGCAATGGTGCCGCCCGGCTGCTCGTCGTTCGCCGGTGCCGTCTGGGCGGATACCGCAGACGGCAGAAGCATCAGGAAGCAGAGCAGGACAGCGGGCAGGCGCATGGATCGGACCCTTCGGCGGTGAAAACCTCAGATAGCGGCGTGGCGCGCGCCGGCAATCCCGCCGGTCCCGCTCAGCTTTCGCAGTCGATGAGTATGCCGCCGTCGCGTGCGCCCGCTTCGACCGCGCGATGCGCCTCGGCAGTTTGGCGGAGCGGAAAGACCTTTTCCACTGGGCAGGATAGCGCGCCTTCCTCCAACGCGTCGTGCAGCCGGGAAATTGCAAGATCGCGCGGGCCGGATTGCAAAAGGTAGATCAGGACGACGTCGATGGTGACGGCTTTGAACAGCAGGGGGCCGAAGGGCAGCACCGGGGACATCTGCCGCGCCGACCCATAGGCGGCGATACGTCCGTTCGGGGCGATGATCTGGGCGTCGGCCTCGATATTCTCTCCGAACTCGACCTCCACGATCGTCTCGACCGGGGCGTCGCCATTGGCGGCCATCACCTCCTCGGCGAGATGCGCGCTGCGGTAGTCGATGACGTGGTGCGCGCCTGCCGCCTCGACCCGGTCACGATCCTTGGCGCTGCAGGTCGCGATGACCTTTGCACCGCCCCAGCGCGCCAGTTGCACCGCCAGCAGGCCGACGGTTCCGGCGCCCCCCTGTATCAGAACCGTTTCACCGGCCACGGCACCCCCGCCGAAGACGGTGTGGCAGGCCGTCAACCCGGGGATGCCCAGCTGCGCCCCGGTGTCGAAATCGACCCCATCGGGAAGCGGCACCGCTTGGTGGGAGGGCAGGGTGATACAGTCCGCGGCCGTGCCGAAGGCGCGCTGCCATTGGGCGTTCCAGAGCCAGACCCGCTGGCCCTTCCGGCCCGGATCGACGCCCGCGCCAACCGCTTCGATGATGCCTGCGCCGTCGCTGTGCGGCACGATCTTGGGAAAGGCGGGCTTCACCACTCCGGGGCGTGTCCCCGCCCTTGCTTTCACGTCCGAAGGGTTCACGCCGGAACGCATCAGCCGAACGCGAACCTCGCCCGCCCTAGGGTCGGGATTTTCGATATCGTCCATGTGCAGAACGTCCTCCGCGGGGCCGAAGGCGGAATAGGTGATGGCGCGCATGGGGTTGCTCCTTGTGATCTCCGTTCCGCTCAGCCTAGTCTCCGGCAAAGGAGATTCCCATGCACTATCTGCGCACCCCCGATGACCGTTTCGAAGGTCTGAAAGATTACGATTTCGCCCCCCGCTACCTGGAGGTCGACGATACCGAAGGCGGCAGCCTTCGAATGCACTACCTGGACGAAGGCCCGGCGGACGCCGCACCGGTACTGCTGCTGCACGGCGAGCCGACCTGGAGCTATCTGTATCGCCACATGATACCGCCTCTCGTACAGGCAGGGCACCGGGTGGTGGCCCCGGATCTCATCGGGTTCGGCAGGTCGGACAAACCGGCGGAACGCGCGGATTACACCTATGCCCGCCATGTCGGATGGATGCGGGCAGCGGTCGAGCAACTGGACCTCAAGGACATCACGCTCTTCTGTCAGGACTGGGGCGGGCTGATCGGTCTGCGGCTCTTGGCGGCCATGCCCGAAAGGTTCGCCCGGGTCGTGATCGCCAATACCGCCCTGCCCACGGGCGACCAGCCCATGGGCGAAGCCTTCATGGGCTGGCGGGACTATTCGCAGAACGTCGAACATTTCGACGCAGGCCGCATCGTCTTCGGAGGCACCACCGGCAAGATCTCCGATGCGGAGGTGGCGGCGTATAACGCGCCCTATCCGGATCCCTCTTATCAGGCCGGCGCGCGCGCATTTCCGATGCTGGTCCCGGTCGACCCGGACGATCCAGAAGCCGCCGCCAATCGCGCTGCCTGGCAGGAGTTGCGCAAGCTGGAGATCCCGGTCGTGACCGCCTTCGGCGCGGATGACAGGATCATGGCCGGTGTCGACGGGGTGTTCCAGAAGCTGATCCCCGGGGCGGCGGGACAGCCGCACCGCCTGATCCCCGATGCGGGCCATTTCCTGCAGGAAGACGCAGGACCGGAACTCGCCCGGATAATCGACGCATTCGCGAAGGGCGAACTTTCCTGATCCGGCTCAGTTGACCTTTTCACACTTTGACAAATGCTCCGGGGGTCCGGGGGCTGGCCCCCGGCCCTGAACCTCGCCCAATGGCGGGGCGACCGCTGGTCAGTCCCGCAGTTCCTGCGGCCCCACACCCCAGAGCCGTGCCTTGGGCGCCCATCCCTTGAAGCCCCCCGAGCGCAGTTCGCACCATTCCAGCGTGCAGCTTCCCAACTTGGCGACCACGCCTGATTCCAGTGCGGCGGCCACCTGCGCGCGCGGATCGGGGCGAACGAGAAGCTCCAGCATGTCCTGTTCCACCAGCACCGTCCGGTTGCCTGACAGCAGCGAATAATGCACCCAGCCCCCCATGCCGTCGCGGTCCTCGACCCGGCGCCAGTGGCCGTGTTCGGCGGTGATGCGCAGGGGCATGTCGCGCCGTTTGAACACCCAGTCGATCCGGTGCGACAGCGAGGGCCCACGCCTCACGTTACCTTCCGCCGCCTTCATCGAAACGAACCGGGGTAGTGGCAGGCTGGTCACCGATCCGACCTGTTGCGCAAAGGTGGGCAGGGCGGGGGACAGCATCAGGGTCAGCGCGAGAAACACGCCGTGAAATCGGAAAGGGAACATGGGATGCCTGCGGGATCGGGTCAAATTGCTCATTTTGCCGCGCGGGGTTCTTGTGCCTCGTCGCTGCTTGCCCCACCATGCACCGCAACAGGCTGAACGCCAAGCAGGGGGAGAGCGGTGATGGGCAAGAAGCGGCTGAGTGTTGTAGTCACGCGACGGTTGCCGGATGCGGTTGAAACACGGCTGTCGGAGCTTTTCGACGTGACCCTGCGGGAGGATGATACACCCATGTCCCGCAGTGAACTGGCCGAGGCCATTCAGGGCGCGGACGTCCTCGTTCCGACGGTGACGGATGAGATCGACGGCGCATTGATCGGGCAGGCGGGCGACCGGCTGAAGCTCATCGCGAATTACGGCGCGGGCGTGGACCACATCGATGTAGCGACCGCGCGGCAGCGGGGGGTGCTGGTCTCCAACACGCCCGGCGTGCTGACCGAAGACACCGCCGACATGACAATGGCGCTGATCCTCGCTGTCACAAGGCGCATGTCGGAGGGCATGGCCGTCATGCAATCGGGCGAATGGCAGGGCTGGGCCCCCACGGCGCTTCTGGGCGGACGGGTCGGCGGGCGCCGTCTGGGCATTCTCGGCATGGGGCGGATCGGGCAGGCGGTGGCGCGGCGTGCCCGGGCCTTCGGGATGCAGATCCATTACCACAACCGCCGCCGCCTTCATCCGGAGATCGAATCGGGCCTCGATGCGACCTATTGGGAAAGCCTCGACCAGATGGTCGCGCGGATGGATGTCATCAGTATCAACTGTCCGCACACGCCATCCACTTTTCACCTGATGAACGCGCGGCGGCTCAAGCTGATGAAGCCCGACGGCGTGATCGTGAACACTTCGCGCGGCGAGGTCATTGACGAAAACGCGCTGACCCGGATGCTCCGGGCAAAGGAAATCGCGGGCGCCGGTCTCGATGTCTATGAACACGGGACGGACATCAATCCGCGCCTGCGCAAACTGGAAAACGTGGTGTTGCTGCCGCATATGGGGTCCGCCACGCTGGAAGGGCGGATCGAGATGGGCGAAAAGGTCATCATTAACATCAAAACCTTCGACGATGGCCATCGCCCGCCGGATCAGGTGGTGCCCGCGATGCTCTGATCGCGAACGCCCGCTTCCACGCGACGGAGGAGCGAGGGGCCAGCCCCTCGCGCTCCTCGAAGTATTTGGGATCATGAGAAGGATCCCCTGCAAGAGGAAGGGATGACGTAATGATCGGATTCAAGACAACGATGGCCCTGGTGCTGACGCTCACGGCCGGCGGCGCCGCTGTGGCCCAGCAGGCCAGCGATGCGGTTGCGCCGGAAGCCGCGGGCGCGGGTGCCTTTGCGGGGTTGAACGCAGCTGCGAGTGCCGCCCTGGCCGCGAAGGCGGCGGGGGAGCCGGTGGTGGCCGGTAACTGGATGGTGGCGGCGGCCAACCCCCATGCCGTAGAGGTGGGTGCGGATGTCCTGGCCCGTGGGGCCAGCGCGGCCGACGCGCTGGTCGCCGTTCAGGCAATGTTGGGGCTGGTCGAGCCGCAGTCTTCGGGTCTGGGCGGCGGGGCCTTTCTGGTATGGTATGATGCGGCCAGTGGCGAA
>NZ_LWGH01000002.1:0-1765 GCF_001635395.1 Sulfitobacter sp. HI0129
GGCGGACCTTCTCGCCCTCCTGCGCCTCGGTCCAGAGTGTTTTGCCCAGCCGGCCCTCGTTGCCCGCGATCACGCCCGATGCGGCGGCGAGGATATGGGGCGTGGAGCGATAATTCTGTTCCAGCCGCACCACATGGGCGCCGGGGAAATCCTTTTCGAAGCGCAGGATGTTGCCCACCTCGGCCCCGCGCCAGCCATAGATCGACTGGTCATCGTCACCGACGCAGCAAATGTTGCGGTGCCCCTGCGCCAAGAGCCGCAGCCAGAGGTACTGGGCGACGTTGGTATCCTGATATTCGTCCACGAGGATGTATTTGAACCAGCGTTGATACTGGGCCAGCACGTCTTCGTGGGTCTGGAAGATCGTGACCATATGCAGCAGCAGATCGCCGAAATCGGTGGCGTTCAGCTCTTTCAGCCGCGCCTGATACTGCGCGTAAAGCTCCGCCCCGCGATGATTGTAGGCTCCGGCATCGGCGGCGGGAATCCTGTCCGGTGTCAGGGCGCGGTTCTTCCAGCCGTCGATGATCCCGGCCAGCAGCCGCGCGGGCCAGCGCTTGTCATCGATGCCATCGGCGGCCACCAGTTGCTTGAGCAGGCGAAGCTGGTCGTCGGTGTCCAGAATAGTGAAGTTGCTTTTCAGCCCGACCAGTTCGGCATGGCGCCGCAGCAGTTTGACGCAGATGGCGTGAAAGGTGCCGAGCCATGGCATCCCCTCGATCTGGCGGCCCAGCATATCGCCGACACGGTTCTTCATTTCCCGTGCGGCCTTGTTGGTAAAGGTGACGGCCAGCACCTCGTTGGGCCGGGCCCTTCCGGTATTGAGCAGGTGAACGATCCGCGCGGTCAGCGCGCGTGTCTTGCCCGTCCCCGCCCCGGCCAGCATCAGCACCGGGCCGTCCATCTGTTCCACCGCCGCACGCTGCGCCGGGTTCAGCCCGTCGAGGTAAGGCTGCGGTCGCGCGGCCATCGCCCGCGCGGACAGCGAAGCGGATTCGAAGGCGTCCATTTCGTCGAAATCACTCATGGGGCGAACCTAAACCTGAATCCTTGCAAACGAAACCCATGTTCTCCACCTGTTCTCGTGTTATCCAACCTCTCGGGGGTCCGAACGCAAAGGCTGGACAATCTGTTCAGCACTCCCCCAGATGCCGCCATGGATCTGCACGCCACCTACCCCGCCCTTTCCGATCTGCGCAAGCGCGCGCGCCGTCGTTTGCCCAAATTCGTCTGGGAATACCTCGATTCGGGCACCGGCACCGAAGCGGCCAAGGCGCGCAACCGCACGGCGCTGGACCGGATCGGCCTCATGCCGTCGATCCTGCACGGAGAGATGGAGCCGGACCTGAGCGTTCAACTGATGGGGCAGAACCTGCCGCTGCCCTTCGGGGTCGCCCCGGTCGGCATGTCGGGCCTGATCTGGCCCGATGCCGAAGGCCACCTTGCCCGGGCCGCCGCGCGGGCAGGCATTCCCTACAGCCTGTCCACCGTCGCCTCGCAAAGCCCCGAAGACCTCGCCCCGCACCTCGGGGACCAAGCGTGGTTCCAGATGTACCCGCCCCGCGATCCCGAAATCCGGACCGATATGCTGGCGCGCGCCCGGGATGCTGGTTTCGGGACGCTCGTCCTGACGGCGGACGTGCCGGTCGCATCGCGGCGCGAACGCCAGACACGCTCTGGCCTGACCAACCCGCCCCGGCTGACCCCGCGCCTGATGGCGCAGGTTGCGATGCGCCCGGCGTGGGCCACGCAGATGGCGCGGCGG
>NZ_LWGH01000003.1:0-9593 GCF_001635395.1 Sulfitobacter sp. HI0129
TCGGGCCGCAGGCGGCGTGCCTCTTCGGTGAAGCGGATCGCATCGTCGCGCAGGTGGCGGCGCTTCATGCGCTTCAGGATCATGTCGTCGCCATGCTGCAGGCTGAGATGCAGGTGGGGCATCAGGCGCGGTTCCGTCGCGATGGCCTGCATCAGGTTCTCGTCCACCTCGATCGAGTCGATGGAGGAAATGCGCAGCCGCCGAAGGTCGGGCACCAGCCGCAGGATCCGCATGACCAGATCGCCGAGCTTGGGGCTGGCGGGCAGATCGGCCCCCCAGCTTGTGAGGTCCACGCCGGTCAGTACAACTTCGTTGAAGCCTTTCTGAACCAGCCGCTTGATCTGGTCCACCACGACCCCGGCAGGCACGGACCGTGAGTTTCCGCGCCCGAAAGGAATGATGCAGAAGGTGCAACGGTGGTCGCAGCCGTTCTGCACCTGAACGTAGGCGCGGCTGCGGGTACCGAAACCGTCGATCAGATGACCTGCTGTTTCGGTGATGGACATGATGTCATCCACCTGCAGGGCCTCTGTCTCACCGATGAAATCGGCTGCCATGCCCTGCCATGTCTCCGGGGCCATCTTTTCTGTATTGCCGATAACGGCGTCGACCTCCTCCATGGCGGAGAATGTCTCGGGCTCGGTCTGCGCGGCGCAGCCGGTGACGATCAGCCGGGCATCGGGATGTTCCCGGCGCAGGCGGCGGATATCCTGCCGCGCTTTGCGCACGGCTTCCGCCGTGACAGCGCAGGTATTGACCACAACCGCGTTTTCTAACCCCGCCTGCGCGGCGAGGTCCTTCATCGCCTCTGTTTCATAGGCGTTCAACCGGCACCCCATGGTGCGGAAGACAGGCGCGCTCATGCCAGGGACTCCAGAAACGCAGGGCTGAGCGCCCCGCTGAAGACGTGCATCGTTGGTCCGGTCATCCAAACGCCGTCTTCACGCCAGTCAATATCGAGCGTGCCGCCGTCCAGATCGATCTTGACCGACCGTCCGGTAAGCCCCCTGCGCGCCGCCGCCACGGCCACCGCGCAGCTGGAGGAACCGGAGGCCAGTGTAACTCCGACGCCCCGTTCCCAGACCCGCATCCGGATGTGGTCGGTCCCGACGATCTGGGCCAGCTGTACATTGGTGCGCTGGGGGAAGAGGGGGTGATGCTCCATCCGTGCGCCGATATCCTCAAGGTCGGCCGCCTCGGCATCCGCGACGAAAAAGCTGCAATGAGGGTTGCCCATGCCCGTCGCCGTCGGCTCGCCCTCGATCGGCAGAACCAGAGTGTCCATTTCTCGCACGAGCGGGATTTCCTGCCAGTCTAGCTGAGGGTGCAGCATATTGACCGAGGTCAGCCCCCGGCCCGCATCCCGCGCCTCCAGCAGGCCACGTTCAGTCTTCAGCGTGATTGCCGCATCGCCGCTTTCGTCCATCAGGTAGCGGGCAATGCAGCGGGTCGCGTTGCCGCAAGCCGCGGAAAGCGATCCGTCCGCATTGTAAAAGGTGAGCCTGACAGCGCCATCATCGGGCTTTCCGATCACCGCCAGTTGGTCGAAGCCGACGCCGCGATGCCGGTCCGCAATGCCACACGCGAGCGCATCGGTGACAGGGTTTTGACCCTGCCGCGCGTCGACGACGACGAAGTCGTTACCCAGCCCATGCATCTTCATGAAGGGCAGGCCATTTGGGAATCCGGTGCTCATCCGGCGCATATACTCCCGCCTGCTGCATATATCCAGCGGGCCGCGGAATTTCCGACGTTTCGGGCTTGACCCCCCCGGCGCAACTTTCTAGGTACTCCGCCTAGTGGGCCGTTAGCTCAGTTGGTAGAGCAACTGACTTTTAATCAGTGGGTCGCAGGTTCGAATCCTGCACGGCTCACCACTGAAATCTTCCTTCAGGATCAACCCCGCCCGTCGAAGGTGCGCAACGTGATGTCGGCGTCTTGCAGCGCCGCGCGCACGGATTTCGCGATATCGACAGCTTCGGGCGTGTCGCCGTGCAGGCAGATCGTATCGATGGCCGCGGGGATGCGTTTGCCGCTTTCGGTGATGATGGCCCCTTCGGTCACCATTTGCGCCATGCGCTTGCCGGCGGCTTCGGCATCGTGGATCACCGCACCGGGCAGTGATCGGTCCACCAGCGTTGCATCGTCGTTATAGGCGCGGTCGGCAAAAATCTCGCCCGCCCAGCGGCAACCGAGCCCCTCCGCTGCCTTTTGCTGCGCGGTTTCGGACAGGACCATGACGATGAGATCAGGGGCCACCGACAGCGCCGCCTCGAAAAGGTCGCGCGCCAGCGTCTCGTCCTCCGACGCCATATTAGCCACGGCGCCGTGCAATTTGAGGTGCCGGACCTGCGCCCCGAGGCTTCGGGCCATCCCGATGCTTGCGGCAACCTGATACCGGATTTGGTTTTGAAGGGTGGCGCGGGGGACGGACATTCGAAATCGCCCGAAGCCCGAAATATCCATGAAGCCCGGATGGGCACCGATGCCCACACCGTTGCTGGCCGCGAGCGACATCGTGCGCGCCATCACGTCCGGGTCACCGGCATGGCCCCCGCAGGCGATATTCGCCGAGGTGACGATTTCCAGCAGGGCGGGATCGTTGCCCATTTTCCAAGAACCGAAGCTTTCGCCCATGTCGGCGTTGAGATCGACCTGTGTCATTTCCTATCCTCTTCCTCGAATGGATCCGCCGTGGCGGAGACCGCGCCCCCGACCAGTTGGTAGGACAGCAGATCGCGCATTTCATGTGGGTTCCGGGTGAGGGGTGCGATCCGACCTGCGATACCGGCCAGCCAGTCGCGCGCGCGGCGCTCCAGCGTGATGGCCTCCTCCGTCTCGATCAGGCGAAAGCGTATGGGATCGCCGGCACGGGCCTGTGCCACGCGAGGCAGATCGGAGGGAAGCACCGTGCCGATTCTCGGGTAACCGCCTGTCGTCTGGCATTCGCCCATCAACACATAGGGGGCACCGTCGCCCGTGATCTGGATGTCGCCCGGTACAATCACTTCCGAAACGATGCTGAGCTGACCTTCGGCGAAGAAACCTTCGCCATCATGGGTCATGCGAACCCCCACCCGGTTGGCCCGCGTATCGCGCCGAAATTCGGTATCCACGAACCGGTCGAGCGTCTCCGCGGCGAAGTTCGCGGTCTGCATGCTGGCGACGATATGGACGGTGCCGCCCCCGAACCTGTCGCCGCGTTCGAGTATCCGCCCCGTCGGCCCCCCCTTGTCAGGCCCGAGGGGGAGGCTGTCGCCCGCCGCGATTGCCTCGCCCAGACCGGCGGCAAGATGCCCGGCGCGGGCCCCCATGACCGGTTCGGTGGCAATTCCACCACCCACATGGAGATAGCCGTAAGAACCGTCCTTCGCGCCCCCGAGGGTGAGCGTCGTTCCGGCAGGCAGCAAATGACAGGCGTTCCACGCCAGCGGGGCGCCATCTGCGGAGGCGCCCATATCTGCCCCGGTCAGGGCGATGCGCAGATCACTGGTGCAACGAAAGCTTCCCCCCGCGCCTGCCATTTCGATCGCCGCAAGATCGCCCGACTGATCGAGCAGTGCTGCACCTTCGGCCAAGGCCATCCTGTCGGCGGCACCGCCTGCGGTCAGGCCTTGCGCCCGGAAGCCCCGGCGGCCCCGATCCTGCACCGTCATGCCCGGCCCGGCGTGAAGAACGTCGAGTTGCGCGTTCATTCAATCACCTCCTGCGTGGCGCCGCCGTTTCCATCGGCATTTGACGCGAGGATGTCCTCATAGGCATCGCGTTCTATGGCGGGGAACATCATCTCGTCACCCGGAGAGAGGGCAAACGGGGTCTCGGCCTCGGGACGGAATGTGCGGAAAGCCGTCTGCCCGATATGCCGCCACCCGGTAGGCGAGGCATTGGTAAAGAGCACGAGCTGGCGGATCGCCACGATCAGCGCACCGGCGGGGACGGTATCGGTCAGCCCCTGCTGGCGCGGAATGTCCCAGGCCTCTCCCAGTTCGCCGAGATAGGGTTGCCCCGGGGCGAACCCGATCGTCAGAACCCGGACGCGGGCCTGCGACAACTGCTTCACGGCCTCCTCCGCTTCCATTCCGGCTGCCTCGGCTGCTTCGGCGAGTTGGGGGGCAAGGTCGGTGCCGTATACAGTCGGGACGCGCCACAATTTGCGACCGGAGGGCAGGGGGGCCGCGTACCAGTCTTGCGCGCTTAGCAGCTTTTCTAGCTTGCGGGTCAGCTCTTCGGGACCCTTCGCGGCCAGATCGACCCCGATAAAGGTGGAAACGAGCGAGGTGCTGGTTTCGGTGACCCCTTCCCAACCTTCCGCGTCAATCGCCGCACGAAGCGCGAGCGCGGCCCGGTTGGCAGGCTCGCTCATCCTTGCGGCGAAGGTGACAAGAAGACCCGAAAGCCCGACCCTGCGAATGACAGGCCAGTCACTCATGCGGAATGCTCCGCGAAGCGGGGAAGGATCGAGCCGCGTCTGGGCGGAATGACATGGGGTGACTCCTTTGGCCGCATTCAAACACAGTCTGCGGCGGCGTCAACGGCGTGAGACGGGATAAATCTTCGCCCCGCTCCTTCGGCAGAGCGTGGGGTGGTTCCGTTGACCGTTGATCGGGGGCGCGCCCCCGAACCCCGCGAGTATTTGCGAAAGGGTGAAGGGGTCAGGCCCTTGCTGCTGCCCTATCGCGGTCTTTCAGGATCAGGTCACTGGCCTTTTCACCGATCATGATCGTGGGGGCGTTGGTGTTGCCCGACACGATGTCCGGCATGATGGACGCATCCGCCACCCTGAGACCCACTATGCCCCGGACCCGCAATGCATCGTCCACTACGGCATTGGTTCCGCTGCCCATGCGACAGGTCCCCACCGGATGATAGATAGAGGCGGTATTATCCCGCGCCCAGTCAAGGGTTGCTTCGCGGTCTTCCGGGTCGAGATCGGGATGGGGGCGGAATTCTTCCGATATCCTGTTGGCCAGGGGGGCGTGTCGCGCAATGCGGCGTGCGATGTTGATCCCTTCGACGAGCGTGTGACGGTCGTTCGGTGTCGACAGGTAGTTCGCGACGATTTTGGGGTGGGCGCGCGGGTCCGGACTGCGAAGGCTTATCCGGCCCCGGCTTTCGGGACGCAACTGGCAGACGGAGGTCGTGAAGGCCGAAAAGTGATCCGCGCCCATGCCGGGGTTTTCTGCGGAAAGCGGTTGAACGTGCAGCTGGATATCTGGCGTTTCAAGCTCTGGCCTCGTTCTGAGGAAGCCGGTGGCGAGGCTCGCTGCCATCGCCATTGGCCCGCGCCGGTTGAAAGCATAATGCGCGGCGATTTTCAGCCGCCCGAGAAGCGTCGACACTTCGTCGTTCAGCGTAGCCTCGTGACATTTGTAGACCAGCCGCGCCTGAAGGTGATCCTGCAGGTTTTGCCCCACTGCGGGTAGGTGTTGCCGTACGGTGATACCGTGTTCTCCAAGTTCCTCCGCATCGCCGATGCCGGACAGCATGAGCAACTGGGGCGAGTTGATTGTGCCGCCCGAGAGGATGACCTCCCCCCCGGCATGCAGGTGTTGCTCCTTACCGCTCCGGTCAAGGTAGGCCACCCCCGTGGCGCGCTGCCCGTCAAAAAGGACATGGCTGGCGTGGGCATGCGTGATGATCCGAAGGTTGCCCCTGGAGCGGATGGGATCGAGGTAGGCGGTGGCGGCGCTGCACCTGAGGCCTCCTTTGGCGGTCAGTTGGAAGTATCCGACGCCTTCCTGTGAAGCGCCGTTGTAGTCCGGGTTGAAGCGGTGGCCTGCAGCTTGGGCGGCTGCGACCCAGGCATTGGTAATCGGTCTTTCGAGACGCATGTCACTGACTGTCAGCGGCCCCTCAGCGCCGTGATAGGCGTCTGCCCCCCGTTCGTTTCCCTCAGCTCGCTTGAACAGGGGCAGGACATCGTCCCACCCCCAGCCTTGGTTGCCCATCTGCCTCCAGCGATCGTAGTCCTGCGGCTGGCCCCGCACATAAAGGAGGCCGTTGAGAGAAGATGACCCGCCCAGCACCTTGCCCCGGGGCCAGCGGATGGATCGCCCGTTGAGCCCTGGCTCCGGCTCGGTTCTGTAGCACCAGTCCAACTTGGGGTTGTGAATGGTCTTGAAGTATCCGACAGGGATATGGATCCAGGGGCTCCAGTCGCGACCACCGGCTTCCAGCAGGATGACCCGATTGCGGGGATCGGCACTCAAACGGTTTGCAAGCACGCAGCCTGCGGAGCCGGCGCCGACGATGATATAGTCCGCGTCTGTACTCGTCATCATACCAATCAATCATCTATTGAAATTACGGGTCTCAATAACAGACATTATAGACGGGGCTGGGGAATGCAAGCTGACTTAAATGCGGTCGCGTATCGTTTTGTAGCGGCCTGCAGTTGCGTTTAGCGCCGCGCTTACCCGTGGCGCTGGATTGCCCGCAAAACGTGCATCAATTTTGCCACGCTGGCGCTCAGGAAGAAGTGTTAACATTCCCTTAACGGCGAATGCTATTCCCACGATGCACTTTTTAAAATATATAGTCCCATAATCTGCGGCATTCACCCGTGCCCGGAACCGTGGCCCGCCGGGTTCCGACACCGTTTGAACTGGCCGCGCCACAAGAAACGGACCGGCCCATGCCTGATGCGAGCAATAGCGATAAGACAATCCCGACCAACCTTCGGTTGTTGTTGCTACTGGAAGAGATCGCGCAGATCGGCGAACCCATGACACCTACGGCCGCCAACGAAGTACTCGGCCTGCCGAAGCCGACGATCCACCGGCTTTTCCATCGGCTGGAAGAAGAAGGCTTCCTGCAGCGCGACATTGACGGGCGGTCCTATCACCCCGGTCAGCGGTTGCGGAAAATGGCCGTCAACGTGCTGTCATCCGCAAGGGTGCGCAGCATGCGGTTGTCGGTCCTTAACGCCGTCGCCCGGGACGTGGGCGAAACCTGTAACGTTGCCACGCCCGACCGGGACGGGATGATGTATCTCGACCGGGTGGAAACGAAATGGCCGCTGCGCATCCAGATGCAGATTGGTTCGATCGTGCCGTTCCACTGTACTGCGAGCGGCAAGATGTACCTTTCCACGCTTGCCCCGCGCATGGTGCAGAAATTCGCCGAATCCGCAAAGCTCGAACGTCATACGCCCAAGACGCTGACCGATCCCGCCGCCTTGCTGGAAGAGATAAAGGCCATTCGGGAACAGGGATATTCGATCGACGACGAAGAGTTCATGGAAGGTATGGTAGCGATCGCCGTTCCCGTGCTGGATGATATCGGGCGGTTGATGTCGACCTTGTCGATCCATGCGCCGATTCAGCGCGGCGACAAGGAAGCCCTGAAGGAACATCTCGGTCGGTTGCAGGCAGCGTCAAAGGACCTGTCAGAACTGGTGCTGCGCTGATCCACGGCGCCAGCCGGCGGCAAAGGTGACGCGGCTCACCCCGGCGAGGGCCGTCAGCCGCTGTAATTCGGCCTCCAACTGGCGCTGCCGCCCGCTGCCCCAGATGACCCCTTGTTCGGTCCAGAGCGCCGAGACACAAAGCTCATCGGTATCCCGTAGCGCCTTCATGTCGATCCTGCCCACAAGTCGCTCACCCTGAAGGATCGGGAACACGTAGTATCCATACGCCCTTTTCGCGGCGGGAACGAAAACCTCGATCCGGTAGTCGAAACCAAAGAGTCTGAGCGCGCGACGCCGGTCCCGCAGGGCGGGGTCGAAGGGGCTGAGGATGCGAAGACGCCCGGGGGCGGAGGGCAGGGCCAGGGCGGCCTCTACCTCTTCGGGAAAGGCATAGGCGCGGCGCGGCAGGCCGCCGGCGTCCTCCACCTCGATCTGAGTTATGCGGCCTGCGGCATGGGCAGCACTGCACCAGTCGCGCGCTTCCGCCGGGGTGACATGTGCCCAGAAGGCCGCGATTTCGCCATGGGTTGCGAATCCGAGGCGTTGTAGGGCACCCGCGCAGCACCAATCGATGATTTCGCTGTCGTTCGGCGGGTTCTCAGGTGCACGGACATCTTCGGGAATGACCCTTTCGGTCAGGTCGTAGACCTTGCGGAAGCCATCGCGCCCCACAACGCTCAACGCGCCGCAGCGCCAGAGGTATTCGAGCGCCGTCTTGGAGGGGTGCCAGTCCCACCAGCCGCCGGAGCCGCGTTTTTCGCCCCGTCCAACATCGGAGGATGAAACAGGGCCTTCCGCGCGGATCTGGTCGAGCACGGGTTGAAACCGCGCCTCGAACCCGTCGCGCCGCCAGTCACGCCAGTTTCGTCGAAGCCGCGCGGCATCCCGTTCGCGCCGCAGGCGCCAATAGGGATAATAGGCTATCGGTATGACGGCGGCGTCATGGGTCCAATGTTCGAAAAGCGCGCGGTCCTTTTCATAAAGTCGCTTGAGCGCGGCGGGGCGGTAGCGTGGACGCCGGGAAAACAGGATCAGGTCATGGGCACGGGCCACGGTATTGATACTGTCGAGTTGCACGAAGCCGAGCGTGTCGATCAGCGCCAGCAACTCGGCGCTGGATGCGGGACCCTGCGGGCGTTCGAGTAGCCGATGCTTGTCAAGGAAAAGCCGCCGCGCGGTGCTATTGTCCAGCCGCGGCAGGCTCATCCGCGGCGACGGCGCAGCGTATCTCCGAAGGACAGGGTGGGGGTCAGCGTTACTTGCGTCGCGATGTCGGGATCGGGCGTGTCGCTGGTGCTGTTGAGCACGATGCGGGCGGCCGCCTGCCCGATCTCGTTCCGGCAGGCATCCATCGTGGCAAGCTGGCGCGGCAGACCTTGCAGCAGCTCGACCCCATTGAACCCGGCGAGGCCGATCTGGCCCGGAATGTCGATGCCCTGATCGAGCAGGTAAAGCAGCCCCCCCGCTCCGATCATGTCATTGGAGTAATAGAGAAAATCCAGATCGGGGGAGCGTTCCAGCATCTCTTGCGTCATCTCGCGCCCCTTGGCGAGCGCGGAGCCGCCGGAGTAGAAGGCGCGGTCCTCTATCTCGATCCCCGCCTTCGCCAGCCCTTCGGTGAAGCCTTCGAACCGTTTTCGGGCGCGGTGGTCCAGCGGCATCTTGGTGCCCATGAAGCCGATCCGCTCGTATCCTTCCTTGAGGATCGCTTTCGCCATTTCCCGGCCCGCGCGGCGATGCGAAATGCCGACCACGGCATCGACCGGTCTGCCATCCACATCCATGATCTCCACCACCGGTATGCCGGCATTGCCCAGCATGGCACGGGTCGCATCGGTATGTTCGAGCCCGGCGATGATCACGCCCGAGGGGCGCCAAGAAAGCATTTCGTAAAGAACGCGCTCCTCCTTTTCGGGAAGGTAGTCGCTGACCCCCACGACCGGCTGCAGGGGTGTCTCCTCAAGCACCTGATTGATGCCGTTCAGCACCTCGGGGAAGACCATGTTCGACAGCGACGGGATGATCACCGCCACGAGGTTCACCCGCTGGGACGCCAGCGAGCCCGCGATCTGGTTCGGAACGTAGCCGAGCGCCTTTGCCGCGGCGAGCACCCGGCTGCGGGTTGCTTCGGACACATCGCCCTGCTTGCGCAGGACGCGGCTGACCGTCATTTCCGACACGCCGC
>NZ_LWGH01000004.1:0-603 GCF_001635395.1 Sulfitobacter sp. HI0129
TCTCGGCCTCCTCGACCATGGCGAGCCGGAAGTCGTCATAGTTGAAGCGATGGTTGCGCCCCAGAAAGAAGAACTCGCCTTCCTGCGAGCGACGGTTCAGCACCAGATGCGCATGCGGGTGATCGCGGTCTTCATGCACTGCGATGATGTAGTCGAAATGCCCCTCGTCGGTCTGGAAAAACCGCTCCGCCACATCAGTCGCGATGTCGCGCACATCCTCCCCGCGCGTGCCGATGGGGAAGGACATGAGCATGTGGGTGGTCTGCCCAAGCTTGGGCT
Organism: Sulfitobacter sp. HI0129; assembly: GCF_001635395.1. Taxonomy (NCBI): domain Bacteria; kingdom Pseudomonadati; phylum Pseudomonadota; class Alphaproteobacteria; order Rhodobacterales; family Roseobacteraceae; genus Sulfitobacter; species Sulfitobacter sp. HI0129. The sequence continues at coordinate 280 of NZ_LWGH01000004.1, forward strand.
TGAAGCCCGCATCCCACCGCTTGGCAAAGCGCTCGGTCAGATCCTTGATGTCACCCGCCTCGAGCTTCGTCTTGCCATCCAAGAACCCGCTACTGTCCACGATATGGGTGGACTTGGTGGTGAGGTAATCGAGCTGGTTTGCGAGCTGCGATTTGGTATGCGTTCCCCCGCCCCGGATCGCCTTGAAGACCGCTGGCCGGTGGCCTGCTGCCGCGCGCACAAGCTGGGTCTGCTTGGCCACGTGCAGCCCCTGCATTGAGCCCCGGACGCGGCTCCAGCCATCCCGAAACACCTCGCCCGTGACGGCATGGACGGCATCATTCA
>NZ_LWGH01000005.1:0-677 GCF_001635395.1 Sulfitobacter sp. HI0129
GCGATGGAGTTCCGGCTGACCGACCACGAGGAAAATGAGGTAGGGCCTGGCAACCTGATCGGTCGTCCGACAATGGTGTTTTTCGGGTTCACCTACTGCCCGGACGTCTGCCCGACGACCCTATCGGATATTTCCGGCTGGCTTGAGGAACTGGGCGACGAAGCATCAGAGATGAACGTGGTCTTCATCACGGTCGACCCGGAGCGGGACACGGTCGAGGCCATGGCCGAATATGTCGGCTATTTTCATCCGGTCATTCGTGGTTGGACGGGGCCGGAAGACCAGATTGCCCGCGCTGCAGAAGGGTTTCGTGCCTCATTTGAGCGCGTCCCGACTGAGGGCGGCGGCTATACGATGAACCATACGGCAGGCGTATTCCTGTTCGATGCCGAGGGTGAGCTCGTCACCATGATCGACTATCACGAGCCAAGAGAATTCGCGGTGCCGAAGATCCGGCGCGCACTGACAGAAGACGTAGAGGGGGCAACATGAAGATAAGAACTGTCTTGGCGGCCGTTGCGGTCGCAGGCGCATTTTCGGTGACCCCCATCGCCATCTCTGGCGTTCTGTCCAAAGAACCGGTGCCCCCTGCGATTGCTGAAGCGACCCTCTGGACTCCCGATCCGCTTGCGCCGCCTCGGATTACCGAAACCAATTCGGTCCGCCCTACACTCGCC
>NZ_LWGH01000006.1:0-672 GCF_001635395.1 Sulfitobacter sp. HI0129
GCCATCACGCAGCCGCCACCATCCGCGTTCGCGTCACGCCGAGCCTGGCCGGGGTGCTGACGGAGCCCGCCCGCGTGGATGCGACGGTCCGAAACACCACCCGAGGGACGCGCAAGTCTTCAGCCTCAAGTGCGACGTCTCGACCCCTCGCGTCTTGCCCCGCTGACGATGTGCGTGAGGTGCGCACCATCCCCAGCCCGTACCGATGCGGATGGGCCGCACGCTGACGGACCGGGTAGAGGGATAACGGTGCTGGCCGCCGCAGACTGCCGATCACGCATGACCAATCGCACGCGCCATGAGACATGACGAAAGGGCCGCGCCAAGCGCGACCCCCTCTCTTCACTCCTGCGACGCATTCTTCACCGGGTCCGCAACCCGCATGACCGTCAGGCCTTTCGCTTCCGCTTTCTGCCCGAGGTTCAGCGCGACCCCGTTGCCGCCGAAGAGTACAACCCCCGTCGCCGCGAACTTGTCGTCCAGCATTTCGTCGTTGCACTTGAACGGTGCCGCCCGCCCATGCGCGGACCAGCGCGGATCGAAGCGCGCTTGTGCGACCCCGCGTGCCCGGGCCCACCGAGCCGCAATCATCTCCGCCCCGTGCTTGCCACCCTTGTGGCAGAGGAAGATCTCCTGGTTGCGGTTCTGTTTGATCCGTTCGCGAACCTTGTC
>NZ_LWGH01000007.1:0-874 GCF_001635395.1 Sulfitobacter sp. HI0129
GGGCGTCGCATATTCAAGCGGCAGATAGGGCAGGTCGCACCAGAAGTCGGCCTCCGGCAGCAGCCCCTTGCGGGACATGAGGGTGATGTGCAGGCCCTCCGCCTCCGGCCCCGGTACGTAGCGGCTGCCACCCTCTTCGAAGCGTCCATGGGCGCAGGCGATGGAAAGCGCCGCATCGATCCCGCTGAGCGAGGAGCCGAGGATACCGATATCCGTCGCCGGTATGGCGTGCAGTTTCACGCTGGGCCAGGGCGAGCCATAATAGCCATGCTCGGGATCGTCCTCCGGCCAGACATGGCCAGTGGCCAGCACGACGGATCGGGCCGAGAAGGAAAGCAACTCGCCCTCCTTCAGCGCGGTAACGGTGTAGCCGCCCGCGACACGGGCGACATCAACCACGGGGGCGCTGTTATATATGTGCAGCCGGTGGCCGCGTTCCTCCGCCAGATCGGCCAGACGCCCCAACTGGCTGCGCAGATAGGCGCCCAGCAGGATGCGCGGGAAGAAATGCCTTTCGTGAAGGTCATCCTCAGAGATGCCCAGATGCGACAGCACCGCATCCGGCAAGCCGGTGATCCAGTCCAGCAGGCTTTCGCAGATCGGGGGCACCTCGATACTGGCGATATTCGCAAGCAGGACGGAATCGGTCTCCTCCGGGCGGAAGGGCATGCCTGTACCGCTCATCTCCTCCCGCTCCAGCACGGTGATCGACAGCCCCGCGGGACGGTCCAGCAATGCGGCAATCGTATAGAGGCTGGTGGGGCCGGAACCGACGATAACGACTTCGAACATGAACTGATCCGGACCCTGTATATGCACAGCGCCATCTGCGGCGCGTGCTTCACGGTCAAACCGTGACGTGGCTGGACGGGTT
>NZ_LWGH01000008.1:0-417 GCF_001635395.1 Sulfitobacter sp. HI0129
GGAAAGGTGAAAAGCACCCCGACGAGGGGAGTGAAACAGTACCTGAAACCGAACGCCTACAATCAGTTGGAGGGCCCTTGCGGCCTGACAGCGTACCTTTTGTATAATGGGTCATCGACTTGGTCTCACGAGCAAGCTTAAGCCGTTAGGTGTAGGCGCAGCGAAAGCGAGTCTTAATAGGGCGTTGAGTTCGTGGGATCAGACCCGAAACCGAGTGATCTAGGCATGACCAGGATGAAGGTAAGGTAACACTTACTGGAGGTCCGAACCCACACCTGTTGAAAAAGGTCGGGATGAGTTGTGCCTAGGGGTGAAAGGCCAATCAAACTCGGAGATAGCTGGTTCTCTGCGAAATCTATTTAGGTAGAGCGTCATCCGAATACCCTCGGGGGTAGAGCACTGGATGGGTAATGGGGC
>NZ_LWGH01000009.1:0-618 GCF_001635395.1 Sulfitobacter sp. HI0129
CGAGGTCAGCTCCGTGCCGTAGCACGTCGGGAAGAGGCGCTTGTTTGAGGTTATGGCCATGCGCGCAGCCCTCAGATAGCGACGCGGGTGGCCATAACCGGGTCTCAGGTCTCAACAGTGGTTTTGCACAAACCACACCGCTGAGGAGACCGGCTATGACCGCCACCGATACTACTGCCTCGACCTTGTTGGTCGCCATCGACATTTCCAAGCACCGCCACGAGGTGCTGATTGGCGTACCTGGCAAGAAGCGCCGCCGTCGATTGACGATCACGAACACGCTCGACGACTTTCGGCGCTTGGCCGCCATTCTTATGGACTACGGTCTGCCCGTGAGGATCGGCTTCGAGGCAACCGGCAACTACCATCGGCCATTGGCGCATCATCTCGGCCAGGCCGGGTTCGATCTGAAGCTCGTGTCCTCTGTGGGTTTGGCCCGGACGCGCGAAGCTCTGCACAACAGCTGGGACAAGAACGATCCGAAGGACGCCCAGGTGATCCTGCACATGCTGGAGATCGGCGCGGTGCAATTCTTCCACGATCCGCTGGTCACTGGCACTGCCGACATCCAGGAACTGTCGAAGACGCACGAGATCGTCTCGCGCTCGAAGACCGAGC
>NZ_LWGH01000010.1:0-537 GCF_001635395.1 Sulfitobacter sp. HI0129
CCACCGCGAGCTTCAGGGCCTCGAGCGCCGTTTTCATCGGAGCGGAGCGCGCAATCGACGAGGCCACGAAGACCGACAGGCAGACCGGCGGCGTCAGGAAGGACAGCGTGCCGAAGTAGAAGATGAACATATGCGCGCCCATCTTGTTGATGCCGAGCTGTTCGAAGGCCGGGCCGATCAGGATCACGAGGATGATATAGGTCGCCGTCACCGGCACCCCCATCCCGAGGATGATGCAGCCGATGGCCGAGAAGATCAGGAGCAGCCAGATGCTGCCGCCCGAGGCCGCGATGAGGTTCTGCGACAGGCTCGACCCAAGGCCGGTCAGGCCGAGGCAGCCCACGACGATCCCGGCAATGGCGCACATGATCGCGATGAACACCGTGGCTTCGCCCGCTTCCACGAAGGTGCGGACATAGGCGCGCGCCGGGCGGCGCATGCTGGGCAGGACCAGCGACATCAGGATCGTGGCGAAGCTGGCCGCGAAGGCCGAGGCCGCCGGGTTCCAGTTCCAGCCAAAGAGCGTCCAGAGCAGGA
>NZ_LWGH01000011.1:0-457 GCF_001635395.1 Sulfitobacter sp. HI0129
CCCTGGGTTCCGGCAGAATGAGCCGATGGGGAACTGGCGCTGCGCCGGTTCCCCCACAGGTCCGGTGGCGCAAGTCATTGGTGGACCGTCGCCAACGCGCAGTGGGCATCTCTGGCGAGGGCAAGTGTTCCCATGTCTGGACGACCCCTGCTGCGCAAGCTGGGAATTGACGCGCCTATGCCGAAAGCAGTCATGTCTACGGCCTTTGTGGTGCGGTCTAGCCGCTGGCCCAGATGAAGTCCGCGGATCGGGTCCCAATCAAAATTGCGCGCTTTCTGCGCCTTGACCCCCTGGGGTGTCCCGATCCCCGGTTCGACCGGTTTGTCATCTCTTCTCAGCTTCACGCATTCCGTCAGCGGTTCCGCGCTCAGGAGACAGGGGCCGCGTAGATCTCGTTGCGGCGCAGGAGCGCCCAAGCGATCCGGGCAGTCTTGTTGGCGAGCGCGACCGCAACGAC
>NZ_LWGH01000012.1:0-526 GCF_001635395.1 Sulfitobacter sp. HI0129
GATCATCAATGGTGATAAGGGTCACCTGGCTCTCTTGGAGCGGACAATACGCGCGCTATGGGCACCGCTTGATCGGGCGGGTGCTGCGCGTCCTGTCTTGGCGCTTTGGTTCGATCAAGAGGGATGGAACTGTCCTTTCGAGGCCCGAGCCGCCGTAGGCGCGCCGGCCCCGCTCCAGCATCTTTCCGTACGATGGCGTGTCTTGACGCTGGTTATCCTTGGCGATCTCTTTGGAGAACGGATGGTTCCAATGGCGACAATGCCTGAGGCGGCCGCGCGGTTGTTCAGACGTGCCGCGCCGATCCCGCGGGCACCCTACGGGCGCAGGGCAGCAATCAGCAAGGGAGAGGACCCGATCGACATCGTCACAAGACGAGTCCAGCGATTGAGCAAGAGCCCAGTCCCCCGATGGAATGGAAACTTCGAGGACGAGAGGGCTGATTTTGGGCGAGTCCGGCCATGAAACTAAAGCGACAATTGAACTGCTTCCCAGCATAATCCTTGATGTCCGATAATGCAAACTTAT
>NZ_LWGH01000013.1:0-545 GCF_001635395.1 Sulfitobacter sp. HI0129
AGCGGGCATCAGTCCATGGGAGGTTTGCGCGGCCCGAGAGAGGAGTTCGGGCGACGGATCAATACCGATGATCTGGCGCACGGCCTCGGGGTAGAGCGCAATGTTCAGGCCCGAGCCGATTCCGATCTCCAGCACACGCCCATGCAGCCCGGAGATGGCGCGGCGCCGGTAGGGAAGAAGTTGATCCTGGCCCATCGCCAGATGCGTCAGCCGAGGGAGGATATGTTTCTCGTACAGTCGCATCTGTTCACCCGATCCGCGCAAGGACAGGGAAGGTGTCCAGCAGCCAGTAGGCCAGTGCGCTCAACCGCCCGGTCATCATCGCCAGGCCCATCAGGATCATGACGCCGCCCGCAGCCTGATGCAGGCGGCGACCCCAACGACCGATGCCGCGCAGCCTGCCGGCAATACTGTCGGTGAACCCCGCGACGACCAGAAACGGGATCCCAAGGCCGGCCGAGTAGACGGCAAGCAATGCGACGCCCTCGCCAATCGTCGCGCTTGTCGCGCTGGCGGTTAGGATGGCACCGAGGATCGGCCCGATG
>NZ_LWGH01000014.1:0-5431 GCF_001635395.1 Sulfitobacter sp. HI0129
CGAAACCGGCGAGCGGGTGGCGGGCGGCGTCGTTTTCCGGCATCGGGCTGGTCCTTTCGAGTGTTGTCCGGGGGCGCTTGTTGGGTAAAGAGGCGGCAGTCTTCTTGCAATGAGGTTCGCCGATGACAGCCGCTTTTTCCGATCTGGACGATGTCCGCACCCTGTTGCGGGAGATGCCGCTGGCCGATGAGGATGCGGCGGCGGATGCCCGTGCGCGCGACGGCCAGTTGACCAAGCCGCCGGGCTCGCTCGGACTGTTGGAGGATCTGGCGGTCTGGTACCGGGGGTGGCGCGGCGGCGCGCGGGCGGAGATCACGCGCCCGCAGATCATCGTGTTTGCTGGCAACCACGGTGTCGCGGCACGCGGCGTTTCCGCTTTTCCCGCCGAGGTGACGGCGCAGATGGTGGCCAATTTCCAGCACGGCGGGGCGGCGATTAACCAGTTGGCCCGCGTGGCCGGGGCGAAATTGGATGTGGTGCCGCTGGAACTGGACCGGCCCACGGCGGATTTCACGCAAGAACCCGCCATGGATGTGGCGGACTGCATGGCGGCCCTGCGGGCCGGGTGGGATGCCGTCGACGCCCATGCCGATGTGCTGGTGGTCGGTGAGATGGGCATTGCCAATACCACCGCGGCGGCGGCCATCGCCTGCGCTCTGCTGGGCGGCTCGGCGGAGGACTGGACGGGCCGTGGTACCGGGGTGGACGATGCGGTGTTACGCATCAAGGCATCGGTCGTGGCCGACGGGGTCGCGCGCCATGCCGAAGCGGGCGACGGGCTGGAGGTGCTGCGCTGCCTTGGCGGGCGCGAGTTGGCGGCTATGGCCGGGGCCATCCTGCGCGCGCGGCATCTGCGTATTCCCGTCATCTTCGACGGGTTCATATGCTCTGCCGCCGCCCTGTGCCTGCACCACGCGGGGCCGGGCGCGCTCGATCATGCGGTCGCGGGTCACCTCAGTACCGAGGGCGGCCATGGGCGGCTCTTGGAGGCGATGGATAAGGCGCCCATGCTGTCGCTGGGCCTGCGCCTTGGCGAAGCCTCCGGCGCCGCGGTGGCGATCAGCGTGCTGAAGGCGGCGCTGGCCTGCCACGTGGGCATGGCCACCTTTGCCGAAGCGGGAGTCAGCGACGGCTGAGGGTCAGGCGCTCTTCTTCTCCTGATCCACGCGGTTGAGGAAGGCGGTTTCCAGGTCCTTCTGGAGCTCCTTCGCGCGGGCCACATAGGCCTTGTTCTCTGCCGGGGGCACGTCGGGCCGCCAGAGCTTGGCGAGTTCGCGCACCGACTCCCTGTCGTGGGTGTAGAACATGCGCTGCGCCTCGGAGGCTTCGAACTCCGACAGGCCCATCTGTTCCAGCACGTAGCGGCCCGCCCGCAGCGAACTGTCGAACATTTCGCGCACGATATCGTCGGCCCCGGCCTGGAACTGCTGGTAGACATCCGTGCGGTCATGGGCCCGGGTGACGATGTGCAGATCGGGCCGCTGGCGGCGGGCATAGGCGATCAGATGCAACGCGGCCTTGGGGTCGTCCAGCGCCACGACGAGCACGCGCGCGTCCTTCAGCCCCGCCTTGCGCAGAATGTCGGGCCGGGTCGGATCACCGAGGAACGCCTTGAACCCGAAGCGCCGCATGACCGCGATGGTATCGGGGTTGTGGTCCAGCACAACCGTCTTGAACCCGCTGGCCTGCACCAGCCGGTTCACCATCTGGCCGAAGCGCCCCACGCCGGCGATGATCACCGGGCCTTCTTCGTCGATCTCGTCGGGGGTGATGACCCCGCTTTCCTCCATCCGTTTGCTGATGATGTCATATAGGATGAAGAGTAACGGCGTGATGAGCATGGAAAGCGCGATGACCAGCAGCAGCGTTTCGGCCACGTCGCCGGGGATCACGCTGGTGGCCACCGAGAAGCTGACCAGTACGAAGCCGAATTCACCGGCCTGTGCCAGCGCCAGCGAGAACAGCCAGCGGTCGCGGCCCTTGAGGTTGAAGACCGACGCCAGCCCGTAAAGGATCAGCCCCTTCACGATGATGACGAGCAGCGCCATGCCCACCAGCAGGGGCGCATCGGCAAAGAGCAGCTCGAAATTGATGCCAGCCCCCACGGTGATGAAGAAGAGGCCCAAGAGCAGCCCCTTGAAGGGTTCGAGGTCGGTTTCCAGTTCATGCCGGAATTCGCTGGAGGCGAGCACCACACCGGCGAGGAAGGCCCCCAGCGCGGGCGACAGCCCCACCAGCATCATCAAAAAGGAAATGCCCACCACGATAAGCAGCGCGATGGCGGTATACATCTCACGCAGGTTGGCCGAATGGATGTAACGGAACACCGGGCGCGTGGCGAAGATGCCCGTCACGATGATCGCCGCGATGGCCCCCAGCGTGACCAGTGTGACTCCCCAGCCCGGCAACGCCTCAATGAAGTTCATCGCCTTGTAGGCGGCCTCCGCCCCCTGCGAGACCTCGCCGCCGTGGGCGCCCACGGCCTTGTGCGCATCTTCGACCTGTTCGGGATCGACGGAGATCGACCCGTCCGGCAGCACCCCGGCGAGCGAGCCAAGCGCCAGCAGCGGCAGGAAAGCCAGTATGGGAATGACCGCGATGTCCTGCGTCAGCAGAACGGAAAAGACATTGCGCCCCCCCGCGGTCTGCATCAGCCCTTTCTCGGAAAGGGTCTGCAGCACGATGGCGGTGGAGGAAAGCGACAGGGTAAGGCCGATGGCCAGCGCTACGGACCAGCTTTGCCCATAGGCCATGGCGATGCCCATGATCGCCGCGGTCGACAGGATCACCTGCAGCCCGCCAAGGCCCAGCAGCTTGTGCCGCATGTCCCACAACGCGCGCGGTTCGAGTTCGAGCCCGATCAGGAACAGCATCATCACCACGCCGAATTCGGCGAAATGCTGAAGGTCCTTCGTTTCCGATCCGACCAGCCCGAAGACCGGCCCGATCAGGATGCCCGCCGCGAGGTAGCCCAGCACGGAACCGAGGCCGAGCCGCGCGGCAAAGGGCACCGCCACCACGGCGGCGGCAAGGTAAATCGAGGCTTGGAACAGGAAACCTTCCATGGCAGTCCTTTCGAGAGCTTCAGGTGGGCAGGGGCCCGTCTTTTTTCAGTTGATCCATGACGATCTGGCTATGTACACGCGCCACGGCCGAATGTGGTAGCAAAACATCGTGTATCAGGCGGTTGAGGCTGGGCAGATCGGCGCAATAGACCCGCAACAGATAGTCCGCATCGCCGGTCATTGTCCATGCGCTCACGATTTCCGGACGGGTGTCGAGCAGGCGCGCGAAACTGGCCGAATGTTCCGGTCCATGGGTGCCCAGATGCACCTGCACGAAGCCCTGCACATTCAGACCCAGCCGCGCGGGATCGAGCCGGGCGGTATAGGCTTCGATATAGCCCTCCATCTCAAGCCGTTGACGCCGCCGCCCGGCCTGCGAAGGCGACAGGTTCAACTGCGCCCCCAGTTCGCTGCTGGTCAGATGGGCGTTCTTCTGCAGCGCCGCCAAAAGCCGCGTATCGGTGTCATCCAGCATATGCGCAATCTCCGCACGGTTCCGCAGCATCATGCCCAGAACGCGTGAGAAAGACCAGAGAACGGATCGAGATTGCGCAGATCGCGCGGCTCTCCGCTGGTAGAATTGCGTCATACCGGCCAGCCCGGATTTCATCCATAGAAAGAGGAGAACCCCATGGGTCCCTTCCCGCATGACGCCCCCAAATCCCGTATCACGCCGGAGAACCCGGCAGGCACCGACGGTTTCGAATTCGTCGAATTCGCCGCGCCCGATCCGCAGGAACTGCGCGATCTTTTCAGCCGCATGGGTTATGCCCATGTCGCCAACCACAAGACGCAGAAGATCGAGCTTTGGCAGCAGGGGGACATTACCTATATCCTCAACGCCGAGCCGGACAGCTTCGCGGCCCGCTTCGTCGAAGAGCACGGGCCCTGTGCCCCGTCGATGGGCTGGCGCGTGGTGGATGCCGAGAAGGCGCTCGCCCACGCCTTGGCCCACGGGGCGGAGGAATACACCGGCGGGGGCAAGGTGCTGGACGTGCCGGCCATCATGGGCATCGGCGGCTCGCTGATCTATTTCGTCGACCGCTACTACGATACCTCGCCCTACAACTGGGAATATGACTGGATCGCCACGTCAAAGCCCGACGGCGTGGGGTTCTACTACCTCGATCACCTGACGCATAACGTCTTCAAGGGAAACATGGACAAGTGGTTCAAGTTCTACGGGGATCTGTTCAACTTCAAGGAAATCCGCTTCTTCGACATCGAGGGTAAATTCACCGGCCTGTTTTCGCGCGCGCTGACCTCGCCCTGCGGGCGTATCCGCATCCCCATCAACGAGGACAGGGGCGAAACCGGGCAGATCGTTTCCTACCTGAAGAAGTACAAGGGCGAAGGCATCCAGCATATCGCCGTGGGCGCGCGCAATATCTACGACGCCACCGATGCCATCGCGGAGAACGGCCTCACCTTCATGCCGGGGCCCCCGGACACCTATTACGAACTGAGCCGCGACCGGGTGCAGGACCACGAAGAACCGCTCGACCGGATGAAGAAGCACGGGATCCTGATCGACGGCGAAGGTGTGCTGGACGGAGGGGAAACGCGTATCCTCCTGCAGATCTTTTCGAAAACCGTGATCGGCCCGATCTTCTTTGAATTCATCGAACGCAAGGGCGACGACGGCTTCGGAGAGGGCAATTTCAAGGCGCTCTTCGAGAGCATAGAGCAAGAACAGATCGACAGCGGCGAACTGAAGGCCGACGCCTGAGCGCGAGGACGCGCGTCCCGCTTCCAAATGGTTCAAAATCCCCGCCGGAGGCATCTAAATCTTTCGGCGCATCGAAAGAGTTTTCTTACCTTCGGTGAGGATTTTTTGCCATTTGGAAGAACCGGTGGGGGGAGGCAATCAGCCCTGCGGGATCGTCAGGACGACGTCGCGCCCGCGTTTGCGGTAGCGCAGTTCGCTGTCGCCGATGGCCGAAACGCGGCCCCCGTCGATGCGGTCGCCCACGACGACCTTCTGGTAGCGCCCGTTGCCGAGCCGGACGAGCGCGCGGCGGCTCGATGGTTTGCCGTAGACGCCGATCAGGTTCACCTTTCGCAGGTTGATGGCGTTCCGCACGGTTGCCTGTTTGGCCACGGTGGTCTTGCTGGGAATGCTGGGCGCCACTGTCCGCGGGGCCACGGCGGCCACGCGGGTCGGCTCGGCCCGTTCGGCCTTTTCCACGGTGCGCGCAAAATTGCGCGGGCGGCTGTCGGGCCGGCGGGAAATCACCGTCGCCTGATCCGTCGCGTTCTGGATCGCAGGGGGCGAGGCCAGCGCCACGGTCACGGCGGCGTCCGTTTCTTCCAGTTTGACGGCCGGGGCCGTGGTCACCGCGGCCTGTTGCTGCTGGGACAGGGGC
>NZ_LWGH01000015.1:0-523 GCF_001635395.1 Sulfitobacter sp. HI0129
CCGGTCCGAACAGACGTCAAAGCTGCGCTCGAGGGTCGGCACTAGGTTGCGCTCGGCAACGGCGAAGGTAGGCTTCAGGCTTAGGGCCAGCGCGGCCAAGGCGAGGTGCTGCGCCTGCCTCATGCCGTGGCTCCAGCGGGTGTGGTTTCGCGCTTCAGGAAAACGGTGTGCCCGATATTGGCAAATTCCGAAGTGCTGATCGACACCACCTCCCACCCGTCTGCGCCCTTCTCGTTCAGGCTGGCCTGCATGTCGGAGAGGCTGGTCTTGCGGGTCATGGGAAAGGACAGGATATTGTATTCAAACGTCTTCATGGGGAAGTTCCGATCTCGGTTGCGCCGGGGAGGTAGAATTCCGTGATGCCGCGTTTGCCGTCGTGGCGCCCAGCCTGGATGATCACGTCGATGGAATTCTCGATGTATTGGATCATGTCGGCATAGGTCATCGGGATCTCGGTTTTGAGTGCTGCGATCGCGAGCCGCTGGACGGCCAGTTGCGGGGTTTCGGCATGGAGCGTGGTCAT
>NZ_LWGH01000016.1:0-373 GCF_001635395.1 Sulfitobacter sp. HI0129
GCTCTTCTGTATTAGGGTCAGGACCCATTGATTTCCGCACGGCGACATGATTCACGGTTGGAAAAACGAGCGGTGAACATGTCTGATCTATTCTGGCTGACAGATGCGCAAATGGCGCGTCTTGAGCCCTTCTTCCCCAAGTCCCACGGCAAACCCCGCGTCGATGATCGGCGTGTGTTGAGTGGGATTATCTTCATCAATCGCAATGGCTTGCGTTGGCGCGACGCGCCTAAGGAATACGGGCCGCACAAGACGCTGTACAACCGTTGGAAGCGGTGGAGCGACAAAGGTATCTTTGCCCGGATGATGGCAGGTCTGGCCGAAAGTCACGAGGAAAAGAAGACTGTGATGATCGACGCCACGCACCTGAAGG
>NZ_LWGH01000017.1:0-503 GCF_001635395.1 Sulfitobacter sp. HI0129
GCCTCTTGCCTGTCGCCACAACCCTGGCGGCTTTNGCNACGCCNGCTCTCGCGCAGGACTTGTCACCGATCCAGACCATGCTGGAAACCGTCGAGGCCGCGCTGACCGGTCCCATCGGGATCGCGGTTGCCACGCTCGCGGTCATCGGCACCGGATTCATGTGCATGATGGGGCGGCTCAACTGGGGCTGGTTCGCCTCGGTCATCATCGGGATCGTGCTGATCTTCTCGGCCGGTACCATCGTCGACGGCTTCTCCTGAGATCCGAGTAGAGCAGTGGCAGAACGATCCCCCCTTTTTCTGGGCCTCGCCCGTCCGCCCAAGTATCTGGGTCTCCCTGTCGGATACCTCGTGGTGCTGACGACCGGGGTCGTTCTGCCGTTCATCTGGACGAAGTCGATGGTCTTCTTCCTGATTGGTCTCGTCGCCTATCCGATCCTCTGGTTTGTCGCCGACCGCGAGCCGCATTTCTTCGAGGTCCTGCGCGTCTCCTATGGATCAGTG
>NZ_LWGH01000018.1:0-814 GCF_001635395.1 Sulfitobacter sp. HI0129
CGGCGGGCGGGGTGATGACCTGTGCGCGGATCGGGCGTCCCTTGTAGGTGATCGAGACCGAGACGATGGGGCGGTCCTTGCTCATCGTGGTATTGGCAGAGGAGGCGATCTGGTTGCCGAGGTCCCTGACCTGAACGCCCGTCAGCCTTTGATCCAGCGCGCGCATGAAGTGATCGCCCTGGAATTCGCCCCAGCAGGTCCCGTCTGGATTGATGCAGATCTCGATGACATCGTCGCGGGCGGCGGCGTCGATCCTGTCGAGGGAGGTTTCGAGATAGCTCAGCGACATGGCCTCAGAATATCTCCAGATCGCGGTCGACCATGACGGTGACGCGGGCGCCCTGGTCGACATAGATGACGGGGCCGATGGAGAGGTAATCGCCAACGACGCTGTCCGTGGCATCTGCCAGATCATCGCCAACGTCTTCGAGAACGTCGGCGGCAGTCTCATCCTGAACCTCGGAGGCGGCGGCACTTGGCGCGGCCGAGATCAGCGAGATCAGGGCGGCCGACCCGAAACGCTCGGCGAAGCGTGTGTCTATGAGGCCGGTGACGCCAGAACGGCCCAGTTCATCACCTCCGAAGGAGCTGATCTGGACGGTCTGATTGTCAGGCAGGATGATCCGGTCCCAGGCGATCGTGACGCGGCGCTGCGCGATATCGACGCCAGCGCGGTAGCGCCCGATGAGACGCGATCCTCGGGGGATCAAGAGGCCCACGCCATCGACGCTGTAGACATCCTCGGACACCACGGCACGGGTCTGGCCGGGCAGGGAGCTGTCAAGGGCAGTTTCCATGACGGCCTGGATCATGG
>NZ_LWGH01000019.1:0-447 GCF_001635395.1 Sulfitobacter sp. HI0129
CGCACAGCGACCAGTCTGGCCGTCAAAAAGGGGGGCGTGGACGCCTGATTGGCCGTACCAAGGGCGGCATGAACACCAAGCTGCACGCCATCTGCGACAGCCAAGGCCGACCGCTCAATCTGTTCGTGACCGCAGGACAGGTCAGCGATTACGTCGGTGCCCGAGCACTGGTGAGCCGTTTGCCCAGGGTGGACTGGCTGCTTGGCGATCGTGGCTATGACGCCGATTGGTTCCGAGAAGCGTTGAAAGACAAAGGGATACGGGCGTGTATCCCTGGCCGTAAACAGCGGAAGAAGCCAGTGAAGTACGACAAGCGTCGCTACAAGCGGCGCAACCGGATCGAAATCATGTTCGGCAGGCTGAAGGATTGGCGGCGTGTGGCAACCCGTTACGATAGATGCCCGAAAGTCTTCCTGTCAGCCATCGCCCTCGCCGCACTCGTTATTT
>NZ_LWGH01000020.1:0-298 GCF_001635395.1 Sulfitobacter sp. HI0129
GCATGCGCATCTGGATAAACCGTCTTTCGCCATAGATGCAGCCGCCACACATCATCGAGCGGAAGGGATTCGGGACAAGGACAAAACCGCTCTCGCGGTAAGGGTATCGGCGTCGGAACTAATCATTACTTGCCGCTTAGCCACAGCCGGAAACGTTGCCAAAGACCTTGTCGCGCATCCGCATTCGCCCTTGCTGCGGGGGCTTCCGGCGCATCGTAATAGCGACCTTTGGCGCGACGGTCGTGAGCCCGTCCTGCTGCAATCTGTTCATCGCTCATATCGCCTGCCCATCGGATAT
>NZ_LWGH01000021.1:0-514 GCF_001635395.1 Sulfitobacter sp. HI0129
AAGATCGTGCGCAAGTTTGAACGTGATCACCCGCCAAAGTTCTGTCAGGTAACCGGCGTCGATCATCGCCCAGTGGTGGTTGCACAAGTACCCTCCGAGCCGATCGAGCGGGATCTTTACCGCGAATTGCTGTCCAGTATGGGCGCGCCGGCAATGGCCGGGGGCACATTGGCCCGCGAGAAAGATGTCTGCCGCTCGCTGCTGCGAACGGTCGGGGCGAAGATGATCATTCTCGACGAGGTGAACGGCATGCTGGCCGGGACATATAGGCAGCAGCGGATTTTCCTCAATGCCATAAGATTCCTCGCCAACGATCTGCGGATTCCCCTGGTCTGCGCAGGGACCGACCTCGCCCGCCAGGCATTGCTGACGGATGCGCAATTGGCGGAGCGGTTCGAAGCGTTTCACCTCAAGCCCTGGAAGAACGATGCCGTCTTTGCCGGACTTCTGAAAAGCCTCGGGCACATCCTGCCGCTGCGCGAGCCGTCCGATCTGACGGGCACCGCGACCAGGG
>NZ_LWGH01000022.1:0-385 GCF_001635395.1 Sulfitobacter sp. HI0129
AAAAGACTTAGCGTTGTTAGGGAGGACACCGCAATGAATTTGATTTCAGGAACTGTTGAGCCACGCAAAGAGCAGCGCAACGGCTTGATCGTGGAGTGGGACGTGCCTATCCCGATGCGTGATGGGTCTGTCCTGTATTGCGATATCTACCGTCCCGATAGCGAGGGACAGTTTCCCGTACTTATGTCCCACGGCCCATATGCCAAAGGCCTGTCGTTTGCCGAAGGCTATCCCGCACAATGGAACATGCTGACCCGCGACCATCCGGAGGTGGCGCAGGGCACCACTACCGAATTCGCAAATTGGGAAACTGCTGATCCGGAGAGATGGGTACCCTACGGCTATATCTGCATCCGCGTGGATTCGCGCGGATCGGGCATGTCTC
>NZ_LWGH01000023.1:0-382 GCF_001635395.1 Sulfitobacter sp. HI0129
GCACGAAGACAGGTTCGGCGCACCCTATTATCATGTCTACCGTCCCGATCTTCACTCCATCCTTGCCAATCGGGTGGAAGAACTGAAGCCCGGAGCCATTCACCTCAATTCGACGGTTGCATCCTATACCGAGGACGCGGACGGCGTAGTGTTGACGCTCGCAAGCGGTGAGCGCATGCAGGGAGACATTTTGGTCGGTGCAGACGGTATCCATTCCGTCGTGCGCGAACAGATGCACGGCAAGGAGAAGCCCAAATTCACCGGCAATGTCGCCTGGCGCGTCATGATTCCCGCAGACAAGATCCCGCGTGACTATCAGCCCCATATCTTCGTGAACTGGATGGGCCCGAAAAAGCATATGGTGGTCTACTGGGTGAACGAG
>NZ_LWGH01000025.1:0-8599 GCF_001635395.1 Sulfitobacter sp. HI0129
GGGGCCGGACAGCAGACTGAATACCGTGATGGCGGCTGCGCCGAAGGCTTTCGTGGCCTGGGACCGAGCCGTTGCTGTGTAGCTTAACATCAGGATTCTCCTTCAATAACTCTGGCGAGCACCCTCCTTTTTNGGGTCCGTGCCGGGTAAGTGTCCATTCACAAATGGGTGCGACTTGGCCCAAGGAAACCCCTGATGCGCAGATGCCACTATTCCTGACACAAACGCACCGAAACGCCGATTTGCGCAAAAACTTGCCTAAACTTGTCGTGATCCGGAACCGTCCGGATTCATCTCTTGGTTCGATTTGGGGCCTATGTAATAACGATGTTGCATCTGGGGATGAGATGTATTGCCCATGTAACATCTTGGGTACGACTTAGGCAGATTGGGACAGGAACACATGACAGGCACATGCTCTTCGGGGATGACCCGGCGCGCCCTCTTGGGTGCATTCGCAGCAACCACACTCACAGCAGCACCGACATTCGGCAACGCGGCAGGCTTCCTGCGTGGCGCGGGCGATATCCGCCGCGTTCGGATGTATTCGGGCCGCACCGGTGAACGGATCGATATGATCTACTGGATCGAAGGCCAGTACATCGCGGATGCTGTCAAGGAAATCAACTACTTCATGCGCGATTGGCGCACCGATGGCATCGCCAATATCGACCTGCGCACCGTTGATATCATGGCAGCCGCGCATAATCTTCTGGATGTCAGCGAACCTTATATGCTGCTTTCCGGCTATCGCAGCCCCAAGACGAACGCGATGTTGCGCTCCCGCTCAGGCGGCGTTGCAAAGAATTCGCTGCATATGAAGGGTCAGGCGGCCGATCTGCGGCTTTCCTCACGCTCCGTTCATCAGGTGGCGCGGGCAGCCATTGCATGCAACGCAGGCGGGGTCGGACGTTATTCAAACTCCAACTTCACCCACATGGATTGCGGCAACGTACGCAGCTGGGGCGGCTGAGCCACCCATCTTCGCTGCTATGTAAAAACGGGCGCCTTCGGGCGCCTCTTTTTTTTTGGAAGCGGACAGGGGAGTGTCCGCAGTCAGTCAAGCGATTTTACATCGTCTGCAGAGGGAACCCCGCCAAGACGAAGTGGTTCCGAAAAAAATCAGAAAAAATTACGGCGGTGTGGAAGAGTGGCGGACCATAGAGGATTCGAACCTCTGGCCTCTGCCTTCGGAGGGCAGCGCTCTATCCAGCTGAGCTAATGGTCCACGGCTGCGGTATAGCCACGCGCACCGCGTCCTGCAAACACAAAACGCCTATCCGAAGAGATCATGTGCGAGTTCAAGCGCCTCGACCAACGTATCGACTTCTTCCTTGGTGTTATAGAGCCCGAAGGAGGCGCGGCAGGTCGCCGTCACACCCAGATGTGCCATGAGCGGCCCGGCGCAGTGATGCCCCGCGCGCACGGCGACACCCTTCTTGTCGAGGATGGTCGAAATATCATGGGCATGGGCGGCACCGCTGAGCGTGAAGCTGAAAATCGCGGCCTTGTCCGGCGTGCGGCCCTGCATCTGCAACCAGTTGAGATCCCCCAGCCGCGCCGCCGCGTAATCCCGCAGGGAATCCTCATGCGCCGCGATCTTGTCCATCCCGAGGTCCATCATGTATTCCAGCGCCGTGCCAAGGCCGATGGTCGCGACAATCCCGGGGGTGCCCGCCTCGAACTTCATCGGGGGGTCGTTATAGGTCACGTTGTCCTTGGTGACTTCGCGGATCATGTCACCGCCACCGATAAAGGGACGCATCTCTGCCATGCGTTCGGACTTGATGTAAATCGCGCCGGAACCCGAGGGACCGTAGAGCTTGTGCCCGGTCACCGCATAGAAATCGCAGCCGATGTCCGCCACGTCCACCGGCATGTGAACCGCCGCCTGCGACCCGTCGACCAGCACCGGCACACCACGTTCATGGGCGGCCTGCGTGATCGTCTTCACATCGACCTTGGTGCCCAGAACGTTGGAAAGATGGGTGATCGCCACCAGCTTCGTGCGCGGACCTATGGCGTCGATCACGGCCTGCGGGTCCAGTGCGCCGGTCTCATCGGTATCGACCCACCGCAGCTTGACGCCCTGCCGTTCGCGCAGGAAATGCCAGGGCACGATGTTGGCGTGATGCTCCATCACGCTCAGCAGGATTTCGTCGCCCGCTTCCATGCGGGGCATGGCCCAGCCATAGGCCACGAGGTTGATCCCCTCGGTGGTGCCTGAATTCAGAACGATCTCATGCTCCGATTTCGCCCCGAGAAACCGCGCCATGGTGCCCCGCACCGCTTCGTATCGGTCGGTGGCGAGGTTCGACAGGTAATGCAGACCCCGGTGCACATTGGCGTATTCCATGGAATAGGCCTGCGTCATGGCGTCGATCACGACCTGCGGCTTCTGCGCCGAAGCGCCATTGTCCAGATAGACCAGCGGCTTGCCGTTCACTTCGCGCGAAAGGATTGGAAATTCGCTGCGGATTTGCGCGATATCATACATTCGGAAGTACCCCTTGGGCGACGGCCCCAACCAGCGACAACAGGATCCCCAGACCGAGGACAAGCCCCACCGCACCCAGCACCAATGTTCCCAGCGCATGCAGCAGTGAGGGCAGGCCAAGCGCCGCGGTAATGAAATGAAGCAGGATCCACAGACCCCAGACACCGATCAGAACGGACATCAGCAGCGACAACCCGGGAAACAGGCCCGCCAGCGCAAAGACGATCAGTTGCGCCCCGGCCCGCAATGTCTGCAGCCAGATGACCAGCGCGAGCAGATGCCCCAGATCACCCTTGCCGCCCAGCGCCCTGCCCGCCCAGAAGATCGCCTGAACGTAAACGACCAGCACTCCCGCGATGAGTACGAAGAGCACCAGCGGCATGTTGAAATAGCCGGGCAGTTGCACGCCCTGCCCCGCAAAGGACATCAGGACAGAGATCACAAGCGTGTTGATCGCCGCCACCAAGGCCAGCGCGGTCCAGAGCACATCACGGTTGAGGTTGAGCGTGCCGATCAGCCGCGCGGCCTCTTTCGGGTCGCGCAGGGTTGTGACGATCAGTGGCATGACATCGGCCCCGGTCATCCCGCACGCCCCCATTCGGCGACGTAGAACCCGGTGAGCCAGAACCACAGGAACACGCAGAGCCAGACCAGACCGACCAGCGTCAACTCGATCCCCGTGCCGATGAAACCGGCCGTCAGACCGTGCAGCAACACGATGGGGCTGGAGGCGAGCAACGCCCAGAAGAGGGCGATCCGCGCGTCATAGCCGCACCCCCTGCCCCCGACAACCCGCGCCAGCAGATGGGTGATGCCCGCGATCAGGTAAAGCAGCAGCGGCGCGATGAAGAGCCATGCCATCATCGTGGCGCCCAACAGCATGTTGAGTTCGACCCCCGCCAGATGTGCTTCGCGGGCCAGCCGCGGGGTCTGGGCCACGAAAAAGATGAGGCAGGCCGCCATCAGATAGATAAGCGCCCTGTCCTCCCGCGCGTCGCCCGACAGCAGCCGGGCGAACACCCGTCGCGGCCCGCGATAGGTGGCCACGATATCCCGCGAGGCCGCCATCAGCCGCGATGACGTTCGAGCCAGGAGGCGAGCCGGTCGTTGATGGCATCGCGCAGCTCTTCGGCGGCGATCTCCTCCACCGCTTCGGCGAGGAACGCGAGCGTCAGCAGATCGGTCGCCACATGCTTTTCGACGCCGCGCGCCCGCAGATAGAACAGCGCGTCCTCATCGATCGCGCCGGATGTCGACCCGTGCGAACAGGCCACGTCGTCGGCGTAGATCTCAAGCTCCGGCTTGGCAAGGAACTGGCTGTCTTCGTCCAGCAGCAGCGATTGGCTGATCTGGTAGCCGTCCGTCTTCTGCGCGCCGTCCTTCACGAGGATCTTGCCCTGAAAAACGCCGACCGCCCCGTTGCGAAGGACCTTCTTGAACACCTGCCGGCTTTCGCAATTCACCGCGTCGTGGGTGATGAAGACCGTGTCGTCATGGTGGAAATCCCCGTCCCCGACGCAGGCACCGGCGACATGGGCATTGGCATCATCGCCCGTCAGCTCGATGACGCATTCATTGCGCGTCAGCGCGCCGTTCACCGTCACGGTGAAGGATTTGAAGAAAGACTCCTCCCCCAGCCGGGCAAAGACATGCGTCGCGGCGCGGCGCTCATGGTCGCGGCCCTGGGCGCGGACATGGTGGAAATGCCCGTGGTCCGCCACATCCACTTCCATCACGGTATTGAGCCGTGCAGCAGCGGGGCCGTTTTCGAGCACGGTCACCTCGGCGTCCTTCTCCACCTTCACGCAGTAGTGCAGCATCACGTCGGAACTATCTGAATTCCTGCGATATATCAGGTTGACCGGGCGGCTGACCTTCCCGGTCACACGGATCAGAACACCCTCCTTCGCGAAGGCGGTGTTTACGGCTGCGAGCGGACGCTCCACGGGTTTCTGACCCCGCGCCTCAAGCGTGCCATAGAGATCACGCGCCCAGTGCAGATCGCCCTCCGCGCGGGAAAGCAATTCGATCTCCAGCCCTTCCTGCGACAGGTCGTCGGAGGCATCCGCGTCGAACACCCCGTCAACGAAGACGAGCTTCAGCCGGTCCATTCCGTCGAAAAGCGGCGCTTCGTCGGACTTGAGCAGGGCTGCTGCCACCGGCTCCGCCGCCGTCAGGCTGTCGGGGCGGGTGTATTTCCAGTATTCATCACGCCGCTGGGGCAGGCCCATGGCGGTGGCCCGGGCCAGCGCGTCTTCGCGCGCCGTCCGGCTCCAGCCCTCGGCCTCGATCCTGTGCTGGGCGATCAGGTCGTCGGTTTCGGATGTAGTCGCTTGCATGGCCGTCATCACGCCACCTCGGACAGGATGCCGGCGTAACCGTTGTTCTCGACCTCGAGCGCCAGTTCCGGACCGCCCGTCTTGACGATGCGGCCATCGGCCATGATGTGCACGACGTCCGGTTTGATGTGGTCCAGCAGGCGCTGGTAGTGGGTGATCACCAGAAAGCCGCGCCCTTCGGTCCGCAGCGCGTTGACGCCTTCGGCCACGAGCTTCATCGCGTCCACGTCAAGCCCGCTGTCGGTTTCGTCCAGCACGCACATCTTTGGTTCCAGCATGGCCATCTGCAGGATCTCGTTGCGCTTCTTCTCGCCGCCCGAAAAGCCCATGTTTACGGGCCGCTTCAGCATGTCGGCGTCGATCTTGAGATCCTTCGCCTTGGCGCGGATCACCTTGAGGAAATCGCCCGCGGACATTTCTTCTTCGCCGCGCGCCTTGCGCTGTGCGTTCACCGCGGTGCGCAGGAAGGTCATGTTGCCGACGCCCGGAATTTCGACCGGGTATTGGAAAGCGAGGAAGAGGCCCGCGGCGGCGCGTTCCTCCGGTTCCATGTCCAGCAGGTCTTCGCCTTCGAGCGTGGCGGAACCTTCGGTGACTTCATAGCCGTCCTTGCCGGAAAGCACGTAGCTGAGCGTGGATTTGCCCGATCCGTTCGGCCCCATGATGGCGTGGACCTTGCCGGCCTCGACCTCAAGGTCGACTCCCTTAAGGATCTGCTTGTCTTCTTCTTCGAGTTTGACCTTCAGGCCCTTGATGCTCAGCATGGCTGGCTCCTTTTCTTCAATTTCATGGCCATGCCGGGGCATGGCGTTTCTGTCTCTTTCGGCCCGGGAAGGGCTGGTTCAGGCGGCATGCTCCTGCCGGAGCTGCACGGGAAAACTGCGCCGAAGCGCGGCCCGCGCCGCATCGATGGCGGGTTGATAGGGCAGCGGCGCATCCGGGTCCGGCAGCGTGTGGTCTGCCACCGCATCCAGCGGCAGCGGCGCGCGCATGTCCCGCCCGAGCGAGGCCGCGTAGTCATGATATTTGAGCCGCCCCTGCCCCTTGGGGTCGACCCATGTATTGCTGACCCCGTATGCATCCGCGACCACGAGGCCATGGAGCGAGGAGGCAAAGACATGGCGGCAGCCCGCGATGGCCTCGCATACCTGATCCGCCGGATCGCGCGGGTCGATAAGCGTAAGCTCGGGGTGCGCGCGAACAAAGGCCTGCGTGTCCGGATCGTCCATCAGCGAGTGATGGGGCAGGAAACCCAATGCCTCCCGCCGCTGCCCGCCAGCGGGCCAGACGTCTGAGATGAGCAGCCCCGGGTCGCCGAAACTGTCCGTCTCGATCCCCAGAAGCGATGCCGTCACCGGCCCCCGCACAAGGGCGAATTGCACCTTGCCCATCAGCCGGTCCCCCCGGATCGCGCGCAGCGCGCCCGATCCCCAGATCACCGGACGGGTGTCGGGCGGCGTGCCTTCGGTAAAGACCCGCCGCACCACGTTCAGCAGCGAGCCGATCGCGAACATCTCCGCATCCTTCGGCGCGGCATGCCGCACCTCGCGGCCTGCAAGATGGCCGACAATGACCGGGCTGATTGCGTCGCCGAAGTTGGGCACCGCGTTCCACCAGTACAGCCGCAGGGGCGTCATATGATCACGCGCCGCCAAGGGTGCTACCCGACGGAACCTTCAAGCGAGATCGCCACCAGCGCCTGCGCTTCCATGGCGAATTCCATCGGCAGCGCCTGAAGCACGTCCTTGCAGAACCCGTTCACCACCAGCGCCACGGCCTCTTCCTCGTCCATGCCCCGGCTGCGGCAATAGAAAAGCTGGTCGTCATCCACCTTGGATGTCGTGGCCTCGTGCTCCACCCGGGACGAGTTGTTCTTCACCTCGATGTAGGGAACCGTATGCGCCCCGCACTCCGACCCGATCAACAGGCTGTCACACTGGGTATAGTTGCGCGATTCGTTGGCCTTGGGGTGCATCGTCACAAGGCCCCGGTAGGTGTTCTGCGCCTTGCCCGCCGAGATGCCCTTGGACACGATGCGCGACTTGGTGCGCTTGCCGAGGTGGATCATCTTGGTGCCGGTGTCGGCCTGCTGCATGTTGTTGGTGATGGCGATGGAATAGAACTCGCCCTGGCTGTCATCGCCCCGCAGGATGCAGGACGGGTACTTCCACGTGACGGCGGAGCCGGTCTCGACCTGCGTCCACATCACCTTGGCCCGGTCACCCCGGCAATCGGCACGCTTGGTCACGAAATTGTAGATGCCGCCCTTGCCGTTCTCGTCCCCGGGATACCAGTTCTGAACGGTGGAATATTTCACCTCGGCGTCTTCCTCCACCACGATCTCGACCACGGCGGCGTGCAACTGCGACTCGTCCCGCTGGGGTGCCGTGCAGCCTTCGAGGTAGGAGACATATGACCCCTTGTCGGCGATGATCAGCGTCCGCTCGAACTGGCCGGTGTTTTCCGCATTGATCCGGAAGTAGGTCGACAGTTCCATCGGGCAGCGCACGCCCGGAGGCACGTAAACGAAGGAGCCATCGGAGAAGACGGCGGAGTTGAGCGTGGCGTAGAAGTTATCGTTCACCGGCACGACGGAGCCGAGGTACTTCTTCACCAGATCGGGATATTCCCGGATCGCTTCGGAGATGGAGCAGAAGATGACCCCCGCCTTCTTCAGCTCCTCCTGAAAGGTCGTGCCGACAGATACGGAATCGAAGACCGCGTCGACAGCGACCTTGCGCCCTTCGGCAGGCGCGGCTTCGGCCCCTTCGACACCGGCCAGAACCATCTGTTCCTTCAGCGGGATGCCCAGCTTGTCATAGGTCGCCAGCAGCTTGGGGTCGACCTCGTCCAGCGACTTGGGCTTGACCGCCATGCTCTTGGGCCGGGCGTAATAATATTGTTCCTGAAAGTCGATCTCGGGATAATCGACCATCGCCCAGTCAGGCTCCTTCTTTTGCAACCAGCGCTCATAGGCCGCCAGCCGCCAGTCGGTCATCCACTGGGGTTCTTCGTTCTTTTCAGAGATCAGCCGCACGATGTCCGGGGTCAGTCCCTTCGGCGCGTAGTCCATCTCGATGTCGGTCGACCAGCCATATTTGTACTTGCCGCCCACTTCGCGCACGGCATCGACGGTTTCCTGATCGACGCCTTCCTTGACGTCCGTCTGCTTATCGACAATCGCATTTTCCAAGATTTTCATCCTTTATGCCGGGCTGTCAGGCGGCCCGCTTCGCGTGTTTCATGTACTTGGCGGTCCAAGTTTCGACGAACCGCAATATCTCTTCCCGGGTGGTCTCCGGCCCGAGCGACACCCGGATCGCGCTCGCAGCTTCTATTTCATCGTATCCCATGGCGCGCAACACCGCGCTGGCGCGAACCTTGCCGCTGGAACAGGCCGATCCGGCGGAAACGGCAAAGCCCGAAAGGTCCATCTGCATGACCTGTGTCTCGCCCTTCCAGCCGGGTGTGAGAAGGCAGGAGGTATTGGGCAGGCGGGCGCTGTCTTTCCCTACAAAAATAGTGGGTGATCCACTCTCCGCAAGGGAGGTCTCCAGCAAATCGCGCAGTTGCGACACTTCTTCCCACCGGCCTGCGGCCACATCCGCGGCAGCCGCTTCGGCTGCGGCACCAAACCCGGCGATGCCGACGATGTTTTCCGTACCGGAACGCCGGCCCATTTCCTGCCCGCCGCCCCGGATCTGCGCCTGCAGCTCCTGACCACGGCGCAGGACCAAGGCCCCCACACCCTTCGGCCCGCCCA
>NZ_LWGH01000026.1:0-395 GCF_001635395.1 Sulfitobacter sp. HI0129
GGCGCCTTCCGGCCCGTGCGCGTCGATCCCCTGCGCGCGCAGCCGTTCGATGGCGGGGGTGACGATGCGGTCGTCCTCATCCCCGAAAAGCCCGCCCTCGCCCGCATGGGGGTTGATCCCGAACAGCCCGATGCGCGGGGCGTCGATCCCCAGACCGCTGAGCGCCTGATGCGCGGCCAGCGTGGCGCGTTCGATCAGTTCCGGCGTCAGCCGGTCGAGCGCGGTGTGAATGCCTTCATGCAGCGTCACATGCACGACCCGAAGCCCGCCGCCGATCAGCATCAGGAAAACCGAATCCTCGCCGGTGCCCAGAAGCTCGGACAGAAGGTTGGGATAGCCCGAAAATGTCCGCCCGCTGGCATTGACCGCCGTTTCCGAATGTGGGCAGGCCACGA
>NZ_LWGH01000027.1:0-392 GCF_001635395.1 Sulfitobacter sp. HI0129
CCGCCAGTATCCCGCGCAGGCTCGACAGGACGGACCGGATGAAGCCGCGCGAGTCCAGCTCTGCGGTTTGCAGCTTTCCGATGTCGGGGACGGAACTGGGAAGGTCCCGCTCCGCCTCTACCCCCTTGCGGAACTGGCGCGGATAAACGGCGTGCATCAACCAGTCGCCCAATAGGGGACTGCTGCGAATGATGTTGATCATCCGCCCCGCCGGAACCCGCATTCCGGCAGGTGCGAGCAGTACCAGTTGCTGTATGCGGCCCGGATGTTCGGCGGCGAAGGACGTGGCGATAGCACCGCCCATCGAATAGCCGATGAGGGTGATATCGTCCCCCACGCCCACATGATCCAGCAATTCCCTCAATTGCCGGTGAAAGAACTGTGCGTCCTGC
>NZ_LWGH01000028.1:0-430 GCF_001635395.1 Sulfitobacter sp. HI0129
ATCGTGATCGCCCCCTTCATGATCGTGACCTCGCTTTTCAAACCAACCCAGTCCCTCTTCGAGGCCTGGACCCGCGCCACCATCGGCTATGCCCTCATGCCGGTCGCCGCAGCCGGGGCTGCGGGCATCATCGTCGCCATCGCCGAGGCCATCGGCGACGCCTCCGCCGATCCCGGCGATGTCGAGACCGTCAGCCTCATCCTGCCCTTCCTCGTGATCCTCATTCTCAGCGCCGGGATCATGGCTTCCGTTCCCTATATCGCGTCCAATCTCACCGGCGTGGTGGGCATTGCCTCGAATGCCGTGGGTCTGACCGGCCTCGCGCGTCAGGGTTTCGTGAACACGCGGGAGTATGGCACGGGCGCAACCTCGCGCCTCGTCACCGGCAAGTCCCCGCATGAGCTGAACCAGATGGCCAATGCGGGCGTGG
>NZ_LWGH01000029.1:0-432 GCF_001635395.1 Sulfitobacter sp. HI0129
TACGCCAGCCCCGCCTACCTCAAGAACAGCGGCACCCCGCAGAAGATCGAGGACATGTCCGAACATCGGCTGATCTGCCAGAACACCGACAGCGATCAGGTCAGCGCGGGCACGCAGCTCATCCATCAGCTGCTGTTGAACGACGTTCGCTCGCTTTTGACGGTAAACAACTACTTCGGCGTCCTACAGGGCGTTCTGCACAACCTGGGCATCGGGGTTCTGCCGGATTATCTGCTTCAGGATTTCCCCGAACTGGTGCAGGTGCTGCCGGATATCGAATCAGCCGACGTTCCTGTTTTCCTCGCCTACCCCGAGGAATTGCGCCAATCCAAGCGAGTCGCGGCCTTCCGTGACTTTGTACAGGAAGAGATCATAATGTACCGTAAGCAATTGCGGGAAAAAGGAAACCTGTAGTTATGCGCGGACTGCATA
>NZ_LWGH01000030.1:0-349 GCF_001635395.1 Sulfitobacter sp. HI0129
TGTGCAGGATAGGTGGTGGGCTTTGAAGCGTGGACGCCAGTCTGCGTGGAGCCTCCCTTGAGATACCACCCTTGTTCTGCTTGATGTCTAACCGCGGTCCGTTATCCGGATCCGGGACCCTGTGTGGTGGGTAGTTTGACTGGGGCGGTCGCCTCCTAAATCGTAACGGAGGCGCGCGAAGGTTGGCTCAGAGCGGTCGGAAATCGCTCGTTGAGTGCAATGGCAGAAGCCAGCCTGACTGCAAGACTGACAAGTCGAGCAGAGTCGAAAGACGGCCATAGTGATCCGGTGGTCCCAAGTGGGAGGGCCATCGCTCAACGGATAAAAGGTACGCCGGGGATAACAGGCT
>NZ_LWGH01000031.1:0-366 GCF_001635395.1 Sulfitobacter sp. HI0129
AGCCGTCCGTCGGCACGAAGGGCACTGCTACTGCGTTCACATCACGTTTCCACTCCGTGAAGGACGTGCAATAACCGTACTGTTGGTAGTCTTCGATAGCTGCTTCGATTCCGGGCTGCACATTCGGCCAGTTGTCACCCTCACGTTCCTCCACAAGGGCCAGAATTCTGGCGCGCTCATCGGGGCCGTGTGCCGCTATGCAGGCGCGACCAACCGCGGTAGTGGCCAGTTTAATATGGGCACCAATCTCAATCGCCAGCGTGACGGCGTTGGTGCCCTTGCACCGCTCTAGATAGACCATCGATAGTCGGTCACGACTGGCCATGGCCACCGGCATACCTGTGTAATCGGCTAATTCCTGCATAA
>NZ_LWGH01000032.1:0-556 GCF_001635395.1 Sulfitobacter sp. HI0129
CCGACGGAGGCCACAAGGGCGCCTGCAATACTGTCGATCCCATAGAGAATGGCAGACGAGAAGGCGTTGAACTGCACCCAATTGGTCGCGAATATCCCGATGAGCCCGATCTTGACCGCAAGCCAAAAGGCCGTGTGCCCATCCATGGCCCGGTATTGATAGATCATGTTGATGCCGACGAGGATCACCACCAGCGTTGTCCCCAAAACCAGGAGCGTGCCGACCGTTGCCGCAACCGCACCAAACTGGGTCTCAGCGGCGGTGTCGAGATAGGCTTGGGAGGTTTCAACGACGTAGGTGACGACACTCATCGCGGGACTGCCTTACCAATTGCCTGCGGCGTCGCAGATGGCCTTGGCGGCAGTTCGGGCGGCGTTGGCGCGGCGATTGTAGCCTTCCGAGGCTTCGAGCATTTCCCACCGTTCGTCGCTCGCGTAGCTCTCCCGAAACATCGCCTCGGCCGCGTCCCAGGACGGGAACCGGGTCGCGCAGTCGCAGTTGCCGATCTCGACGACCCGCTCGAGATTCTGGGCGCGATAGATGTCCTGAACCAGAA
>NZ_LWGH01000033.1:0-371 GCF_001635395.1 Sulfitobacter sp. HI0129
CGAGCTTGATCTTGTCGCCTTCCTCGTAGTCCGGGATCGCAGCCCAGTCCTGGCAGCGCTGGCGCCAGGCATGAGCATAGCTGTCTGGGTCTTTCAGCTCGGACAGCAGGGCCAATAGGCTCAGTGGCGCGCGGGATTCGACCGGTCCCGCGCTTTCCTCCATGTCCTTGTAGCCCCAGCAGCCGTCATCATATCGGGTAAGGAATACGGCGGCGAAAGTGATGGAGCCATCCGCATCGGTGACATAGGTCGTGTCTTCGACAGGGGTGCCGTCGATATTTGTGACCTTTGCCGCCGCGTACCACGTCGAACCCACCTTGCAGGCTTTGACCAGTTCCGTCTTGCGCCTTTCGCCCTCGAAGGTGCACAGC
>NZ_LWGH01000034.1:0-382 GCF_001635395.1 Sulfitobacter sp. HI0129
CCCACGACAAGACCCGGGAGGCTCTTGGGGCTAGACGAGATGGCCGCGTCTACTGCACTCACATGAGGGCGGTGGGGCTTCACACGGTAACGAGGGGCCTATCGCAGGATAACCCATCCGCCGCGCTCAACTCACGGGCAGCCAAGCGCGCCGGAACACCCCAGAGTGGCCTACAGGCCTCGGGCGGAAACGCAATCATGGGCCGGGGGGCTGCCCGCCCTGCATCAACGACATGAGGCGCTATGGGGTCGCACTCACTAACCACAACGCAGCGTGGCCTAGGCTGGGAGTGGCAGAAGCTACGCCTTCGGATTCTCCGCCGTGATGATTACCTATGCCAGCCATGCTGGAAGGCAGGCCGACCGACAGAGGCGACGGAGGT
>NZ_LWGH01000035.1:0-379 GCF_001635395.1 Sulfitobacter sp. HI0129
CTTGAAGGCGGTGACCTGCGCGGCAAGGGGGCCGGACAGCAGACTGAATACCGTGATGGCGGCTGCGCCGAAGGCTTTCGTGGCCTGGGACCGAGCCGTTGCTGTGTAGCTTAACATCAGGATTCTCCTTCAATAACTCTGGCGAGCACCCTCCTTTTTCGGGTCCGTGCCGGGTAAGTGTCCATTCACAAATGGGTGCGACTTGGCCCAAGGAAACCCCTGATGCGCAGATGCCACTATTCCTGACACAAACGCACCGAAACGCCGATTTGCGCAAAAACTTGCCTAAACTTGTCGTGATCCGGAACCGTCCGGATTCATCTCTTGGTTCGATTTGGGGCCTATGTAATAACGATGTTGCATCTGGGGATGAGATGTA
>NZ_LWGH01000036.1:0-9470 GCF_001635395.1 Sulfitobacter sp. HI0129
AATAGGTACGCCATTGCCCCTCGACCGCCATGGCGATCTGTTCGTCGGAAATACGGTCGAAGTCCCATTCATGATGGGCCGCGATATTTTCGACGATATCGATGGGGTGGATGTCTTCTTCAAGGTACTGCTCGGACAGGGCCATTTCGTCACCTCTATATATTCGACCAGCGTAGGAGCTGTCAGCCGCCCCCATCGCTAGGTGCTTTTGCTACAGGGCGTGTGACCGTGCACATGCCCTACAAGATATGGTGGGGGTAAAAGTAGGGTTCTGGCAACCCTTTTTCTGGGGATAACCACGAATGTTGGGGGATAACCGCAATAAGCTGTGGACGGAATCGTCACGACCACAACATACGGGATAGGCTTTCGGGCCAGTGCCCGGGAATTGGGCGGCAAAGGGTTAACCCTTCGCGTCGCCCTTGCCGGATTTCTCGAGCGCGTCAAGCCGCGCCTTGAGCGCGTTATTCTCTTCACGCGCTTTCTGGGCCATGGCGCGCACCGCGTCGAATTCTTCCCGCGTGACGAAGTCGCGATCGGACAGCCAGCGATCCAGCATGCTCTTGAAGGCGTTGTCGGCCTCATCCTTCGCGCCCTGCGCCACGCCCATGGCGTTGGTCATCATCTGGGACAGGTCGTCGAAAAGCTTATTGCGCGTCTGCATCGTCGTCTCCACCGTACAATTCGTTACGTATATGGGGCCTGTGGGGCGCTGTGCAAGGTTGACTTCCGCCCCGGCGCGGGGTCAATCACCGCCATGATCGCAATGCTCCCCTTCCCCGACATTTCGCCCGAAGCCTTTGCCATCGATGTCTTCGGATTCCATCTGGCCCTGCGCTGGTATGCGCTTGCTTATATCGTCGGCATCCTGATCGGCTGGCGGCTCTGTGTGCAGACGCTGAAGGCGCCGCGCCTGTGGAAAAACGATACGCCGGTGATGACGCCGGCCAAGGCCGAGGACATGCTGTTCTGGCTGATCCTCGGGGTGATCATCGGGGGGCGGCTTGGATATGTCCTGTTCTACCAGCCGCTGCATTTCCTCAACAATCCCGCCCAGATCATACAGGTCTGGGAAGGCGGCATGTCCTTTCACGGCGGTGCGCTGGGGGTGATCCTTGCGGGGCTGTTCTATACGCTGCGCCATAACATCAAGGTCATCTCGACCGGCGATCTGGTCTGCCTTGGCCTCGCGCCCGGTCTGTTCCTCGGTCGGCTGGCCAATTTCATCAACGCCGAGCTTTGGGGCCGTCCGACCGATCTGCCGTGGGGCGTGGCCTTTCCCGGCGAAGCGGCACAGTTCTGCCCTGACGTCGCCGGCATCTGCGCGCGGCATCCTTCCCAGCTTTACGAGGCGCTGCTCGAAGGGCTGCTGCTGGGCGGTCTCTTGCTCTGGATGGCATGGCGCCGGGGGGCGCTGAAATACGAAGGGCTGATCGGCGGTACGTTCCTTGCGGGATATGGGCTGGCCCGGTTCCTGGTGGAATTCGTCCGCCAGCCCGATGCGCAGTTCGTCTCTGCCGGTAATCCGCTGGGCCTTGCCTGGCATGTGGGCGGCTACGGGCTGACCATGGGCCAGATCCTCAGCCTGCCGATGATTCTTGTCGGCCTCTATCTTATCGTGCGTGCCCGCCGGCGGGGATGAGCCTGCGGGATCACATCGCGGACCTGATCGCGCGCGAGGGTCCGATGCGGCTCGATGCCTATATGGCGCTTTGCCTGATGCATCCGACGATGGGCTATTATACCACTCGTGATCCTTTTGGGGCGGAGGGCGATTTTACCACCGCTCCGGAAATCAGCCAGATGTTCGGCGAACTGCTGGGCCTCTGCCTTGCACAGACGTGGCAGGCGCAGGGCGCGCCGGAGCGGTTCACGCTGGCCGAACTGGGGCCGGGGCGCGGCACCCTGATGGCCGACGCGCTGCGCGCCGCGGGGGCGGCCCTGCCCGCCTTTGTCGAGGCGGCTGAAGTCCTGCTGATCGAAGCATCCCCGGCCATGCAGGCCCGGCAGAAAGAGACGCTGGCCGCGCATGAGACACGCCTGCGCTGGAGCGCGACGTTCGAGCCGCCAGCGGACCTGCCGCTTTTCGTTATCGCCAATGAATTTTTCGACGCACTGCCGATCCGGCAATTCGTCCGGCAGGGGGCGCATTGGCGTGAACGTCAGGTGGGCCTGAAGGAGGGCCGCCTGTCCTTCGGTCTGGGGCCAGCGGCCCCGCAGCCCGCGCTTCGCCAATGGGAGGCGGAAACGAGCGACGGCGACGTGGTGGAATACGCCCCTGCCCTTGCCCCCATTGTCGCGAAGATGGACAGCGTGATCGCCGCGCAAGGCGGGGCCTCGCTGATCATAGATTACGGCGACTGGCATTCGCTGGGCGACACGCTGCAGGCCCTGCAGGACCACGCCCATGTCGATCCGCTCGATGCGCCGGGGGCGGCGGACCTCACCGCGCATGTCGATTTCGAGGCTTTGGCGCAGGCGGTAGAGCACAGCGCCCTGACCCGTGTGACACCCCAGGGCGTGTTTCTTGAACGGCTCGGCATCACGGCCCGGGCAGAGCGGCTTGCCGCAGGAATGGACGCCGCGAGCCTTTCCGCGCATGTCGCGGCACATCGACGGTTGACGCACCCAGAAGAAATGGGAAACCTGTTCAAGATCGCAGGTCTTTACCCCAAGGCCGCTGCCCCCCCTCCGGGATTGGAGCCATGACCCTCGAAATCCTCACCTCCGATCTGCTCGCGCCACTGCGCCACGGATTTTTCACGCGCCGGGGCGGTGCGTCTTCGGGTGTATTCTCGGGGCTGAACTGTGGCACCGGCAGTTCCGATCAGACCGAGATCGTGGAGATCAACCGCGCCCGGGTGGCGCAGGCCATGGGCGTGCCGCTGTCGCATTTGCAGGGGGTCCACCAGATCCACTCCGCCGATGTGGTGACGGTGACCGAACCGCTTGCCAAGCGGCCGCGTGCCGATGCGCTGGTGACCCGGACCCCCGGCATCGCGCTCGCCGTGCTGACCGCCGACTGCCAGCCGGTGCTTTTCGCCTGCCCGGAAGAGGGCGTCATCGGCGCGGCCCACGCGGGCTGGCGCGGGGCGCTCGACGGGGTGCTTGACGCCACGATCGACGCGATGGTCGACCTTGGCGCGACCCGTTCGTGCATCCGGGCCGTCATCGGGCCGTCGATCAGCCAGCGCGCCTATGAGGTGGGACCGGAGTTCGCCGAGACGTTTCTGGATTTCGATCCTGCCCATGCCCGCTTCTTCGCCCAAGGAGAGGGGGACAGGTATCTTTTCGATCTGCCCGCCTTCGGGCTGCACAGGCTGCGCGAAGCGGGGGTGGCGCAGGCCGAGTGGACGCGGCACTGCACATATTCCGATCCGGCCCGATTCTATTCCTACCGCAGAACGACCCACGCCAAGGAAGCGGATTATGGACGACTGATCGCGGCAATCGCGCTCTGAACTGTCAAAGAGGGCCGGAATCTGGCCTCCCCTGCCCCGGTCGCGCCTCATTTTGCATCGTCAGAGCGGAAACAATGCCCATCAGGCGGCTGGATTGGTCCCGTTACCCCAAAGCTATTCTTGAAATATCAATAACTTGACTGGATTTGGGCAAAAAGGCCCCACTGCCTCCTCCGGGACCGGGAAAATTTACGAAGTTTTCGCCCCGATGCCCAAAACTGGCCGGAATGACTTTGCATATTGATCCTTGAGAGCAGGCAGAGACCAGCGGACACCGGACAGAGGAACAGGAAATGAAAACGAACACACGCTTCATCAAGGGCATTGTCGAAACAGCGGCCAAGAACGACACCGTAATGCCCTGGGCCCGTGGCAGCCGCCGCGCTGCGTTCATCGCCAAGCGCGCCGCCGAAGCCGCCGTGAAAAGCGCCAAGACTGCCTGACCGGTCAACCTCACTCCTTGCCGCCCTACTCCCCGGCGGCCCACTGGAACCCCCCGGCGCGATTCGCGTGCGGGGGGTTTTTCGTTGCGTAGTGGGCTGAAATAAGGCCGCAGATCCGCCCTGCGCGGAAACAGAGGTCGCTATAAGCGGTCTATTGCCCCCGCCACGGGGCCAAATGTGGCAGAATCTTTGACAATTTGGCGGAAACGTGGCGATTTGAGGCCATTCGATAACCAGATAAGGCTGGGCATCGTTCGATTTCGCTGCTGTCGGTGGGGGCCGGCACGGAACGGGACCTGCCCGGCCGGGAATGCGAAAACCGATGCCCTTGACTGCCACAGGACCCCGCCCCACCAGCAAGCCGACCGCCACGCCGAGAGGATTCATTATGACCGCGTCCGGCATGGACCCTACCCCCCTCTTGGGCGGCCCGGAGGCCCATCGCAGCTATGAGACCGCCGCATTTCGGTCGGACGGTTCGTTGCTCATCGGTCAGAACACGGCCCCCGCCCTGCCCCTTTTCGAATCGGCCTTCAACGCCTTCGCCCGGGGCACGGCCATTCGTACCGTGAACGGCGAAGTGGCGATCGAAGACCTTCAGCCGGGCGAAATGCTCCGCACCACGGAAGGCGATGCGGTGAAGGTGATCTGGATCGGGTCCAGCACATTCGTTCCCGCCGATACGGGCAAGCGCGTCCCGCTCATCCGGGTCATGCCGGACAGCTTCGGTCAAGAACGCCCGAATGCCTTCCTGACGCTCGGGCCGGGTGCGCGTATCCTAAAGACCCCGCATGATCTGCGCGGCGACAGCAACGGGGGTCCCATGCTCACCCCCGCGCGGCGGTTCGTCGATGGGGTGAACGTGATCGAGGTCACCCCGCCCACGCCGGTGCGCCTGTTTCATCTGTGCCTTGAGCGGCATGCGACATTCCATGCGGCCGGGCTGGCGGTGGAATCCTTTCATCCCGGCACGACGGCGCTGCGCGATCTGCCGCGCGACCTGCGGGACCGGTTCCTGTCCATGTTCCCGCAGATCAGCGAGATAGGTGATTTCGGGCCACTGGCCCATGCCCGCGCCCCGGAAACGCAGGCGGGCTGAGGAAACCGCGCGCTGACGTCAGGCGGAGGTTTTCAAACGATCCTCAAGCACGTCGAAGGGAACGCCCGGCTCGTCCTTGGCCCCACGGATCACGAGGCTCGTCTTGACGCTTTCGACATTGGGGGTGGTGAGCAACTGACCCGTCAGGAAGCTCTGGAAAGAGCTGAGGTCCGGCGCCACGCATTTCAGGATGAAATCCACCTCACCGTTGAGCATGTGGCACTCCCGCACCAGCGGCCATTCCTGGCACTTCCGCTCGAACGCGCTGAGGTCCGTTTCAGCCTGACTGGCCAAACCGACCATGGCATAGACCTGCACCTCGAACCCCAGTTCGCGCGCGTCAACGTCCGCGTGATACCCCTTGATGAAGCCCATTTCTTCCAGGGTGCGCACCCGGCGCAGGCAGGGCGGCGCGGAAATGCCCACCCGCTTTGCCAGTTCGACGTTCGTCATACGCCCGTCCGCCTGCAGTTCCGCAAGTATTTTCCGGTCTATGGGATCAAGCCGTGTGCCCGCCATTTCGCCCCCTACTTTTGCCGTTTCATATAGCACCGCCCGCGTCACGCGCAATATTGTTTCGCAGGGGCGCAAGAATCTTTCCGCCCCCTCCGCGTCCTGCCGCGGCCCTCCCGCCGGGGGTTTAACGCGGCGAGACGCGCGGCTATATCGAGCGGAACGTCATGTTTTCACCGGGGGCTCGAATGACCGAGACACGCAAGACCAAGGTACTGATCATCGGCTCCGGCCCCGCGGGCTACACCGCCGGCGTCTACGCGAGCCGCGCCATGCTGGAACCCATCCTCGTGCAGGGGATCGAACCGGGTGGCCAGTTGACCACCACGACGGAGGTCGAAAACTGGCCCGGCGACACCGAGGTTCAGGGCCCCGACCTGATGGTCCGCATGGAGGCCCACGCCAAGGCCATGGGCACCGAGATTATCGGGGATATCATCACCGATCTCGACCTGTCCTCCCGGCCCTTCCACGCCAAGGGCGACAGCGGCACCACCTATATGGCCGATGCCGTGATCCTCGCCACCGGGGCACGGGCCAAGTGGCTGGGGCTGGAATCGGAAGAGAAATTCAAGGGCTTCGGCGTGTCGGCCTGCGCCACCTGCGATGGCTTTTTCTACCGCGGGCAGGAGATCGTGGTGATCGGCGGCGGCAATACCGCCGTGGAAGAAGCGCTGTTTTTGACGAATTTCGCTTCCAAAGTCACGCTGATCCACCGCCGGGATGAGCTTCGGGCGGAAAAGATCCTGATCGATCGGCTGATGAAGAACCCCAAGATCGAACCGCTGTGGTTCCATGAGTTGGACGAGGTCTATGGCTCCCAGAACCCGCCGGGGGTCGAGGGGGTGAAGGTCAAACATACCAAGACCGGCGAAATCACCGACATCCCCTGTAAGGGCGTCTTCGTTGCCATCGGTCATGCGCCCGCCAACGAGTTGGTCAAGGACACGCTGGAAACGCACATGGGCGGCTATGTCGTCACGAAACCCGACAGCACCGAAACCTCCATCCCCGGCGTCTTCGCCGCGGGCGATCTGACGGACCATAAATACCGCCAGGCAGTGACAAGTGCCGGGATGGGCTGCATGGCCGCGCTGGAGGCCGAACGGTTCCTTGCCGAAGTAGGCGACGATTCCGGCAAGGATACGTCACTTCCGCTCGGATACGGCGCCGAGGTGAAGGAAAGCGTCTGACCTTCGCCCGGGCGGAGAAAGACGAAGTTCCTGTGTGACCGGCCCCGACGGACCAACGTGCCGCCGGGGCCGAATTCTGTGATATTCCGGTCCTTTCCGCAGAGGTTCGCACCCCACCGGGTGGACTTTGGAGCGTCCCGGGCGCTATTGCGCCACAAAAGCGGGCTTGGCCCGCGTGTCGGACCAGATTGGAAACCCCATGAGCATGTTGAGCAACCTTGCCCCGATCCCGGAACTCTATGTCTCCTACGAGAGTGCGCAAAAGCTGAAGAACGAAGCCGGCCAACTGGTCAGCCATGACCTGACGCCGCGCCAGATCTGCGATCTGGAGCTGTTGATGAACGGCGGGTTCAACCCGCTGAAAGGCTTTCTGAGCGAAGAGGATTACAACGGCGTCGTGGACAACATGCGGCTGGCGGACGGTACACTCTGGCCGATGCCGATCACGCTGGACGTTTCCGAAGACTTCGCGGCCAAGCTGGAAATCGGGCAGGACATCGCCCTGCGCGATCAGGAGGGCGTGATTCTCGGCACCATGACGGTGACCGACCGCTGGACGCCGGACAAGAAGCGCGAGGCGGAGAAGGTCTTTGGCGCGGACGACGACAAGCATCCGGCCGTCAACTACCTGCACAATCAGGCGGGCGCGGTCTATCTGGGCGGCCCGGTGACGGGCATCCAGCAGCCGGTGCATTATGATTTCAAGGCGCGGCGGGATACGCCGAACGAATTGCGTGCTTATTTTCGCAAGCTGGGCTGGCGTCGCATCGTGGCCTTCCAGACCCGCAACCCGCTGCACCGTGCGCATCAGGAACTGACGTTCCGCGCCGCGCGCGAAGCACAGGCCAACCTGCTGATCCACCCCGTTGTTGGGATGACCAAGCCCGGCGACGTGGATCATTTCACCCGCGTGCGCTGCTATGAAGCCGTGCTGGACAAATATCCTTCGGCCACCACAACCATGTCGCTGCTGAACCTTGCCATGCGCATGGCAGGCCCGCGCGAAGCGGTCTGGCACGGGCTCATCCGCAAGAACCACGGATGCACCCATTTCATCGTGGGGCGCGACCACGCCGGGCCCGGCCAGAACTCCGCCGGGGAAGATTTCTATGGCCCCTATGATGCGCAGGACCTCTTCCGCGAGCATCAGGAGGAAATGGGCATCGAAATGGTCGATTTCAAACACATGGTCTATGTGCAGGAACGCGCCCAATACGAACCCGCGGACGAGATCGAGGACCGCGACAACGTCACCATCCTCAACATCTCCGGCACGGAACTGCGCCGCCGCCTGCAGGAAGGGCTGGAGATCCCCGAGTGGTTCTCCTTTCCCGAAGTGGTCCGGGAACTGCGCCGGACCCGTCCGCCGCGCAGCCAGCAGGGATTTACCGTTTTCTTCACGGGTTTCTC
This sequence comes from Sulfitobacter sp. HI0129, assembly GCF_001635395.1. Lineage (NCBI taxonomy): Bacteria > Pseudomonadati > Pseudomonadota > Alphaproteobacteria > Rhodobacterales > Roseobacteraceae > Sulfitobacter > Sulfitobacter sp. HI0129. The sequence continues at coordinate 8,120 of NZ_LWGH01000036.1, forward strand.
GGGTTCGGGCAAATCCACGATCGCCAATGCCCTCATGGTCAAGCTGATGGAAATGGGTGGCCGGCCTGTCACGCTGCTGGATGGCGACATCGTGCGCAAGAACCTCAGCAGCGAGTTGGGCTTTTCCAAGGAGCACCGCGACCTCAACATCCGGCGCATCGGCTATGTGGCGAGCGAGATCACCAAGAATGGCGGTATCGCCATCTGCGCGCCCATCGCGCCCTATGCCACCACCCGACGCGCGGTGCGCGAAGACGTGGAGAACTTCGGTGCCTTCGTGGAAGTCCATGTGGCGACATCCATCGAGGAATGCGAACGCCGGGACCGCAAGGGTCTCTACAAGCTGGCGCGTGAAGGCAAGATCAAGGAATTCACCGGCATCTCGGACCCTTATGACGAGCCGCAAAACCCCGAACTGCGGGTGGAGACGGAAAACGTCGACGTGGACAATTGCGCCCACCAAGTGCTGCTGAAGCTCGAAAGCATGGGGTTGATCCGCGCCTGACCCGCGCCCTGCTAAAGGCTGTCGCGCAGTGCCGTGGCGGCCCGAAGCTCCAGATTGGCCCAGTGCAGCGCCGCCCCGCGGGCAGTGCGCAGCGGGCCGATGTGCCGGTCGAAGGTCGCCTTATCGGCATCCCTGATGGCCGCCAGAACCTCCGCCTCGCTATCGCATTGGATCATGCAGGCGAGATCGATGAAGTCGCCGATGTTGGGACAGCCCCAGTAGATCGGCACCGTTTCGCACAGGATGGCGTCGACCAGTTTCTCGGTGAAATAGTTCCGTTCCCGCACGTTTTCGATGATGACAGAAAACCTGTAGGGGGCCAGCCCGTCGGCCTTGCTGTCGAAGGGCGCGTAGCCCCGTCCCAGAACATCCACGTCCAGCTTTTCAGACTGGATCCGCGTCACGATATCATGCCGCAGTCGGTGGCCCACGTGGTCGCGCTTGGCCGAAGCAATCAACGACATGCGGCGCGATTTCGTCGTATCGACCCGGTCAGGCTCCGCCACCCATGTCGTGCCGAAGGGCAGCAGCACGCCATTCGGGATCGCCCCCAGAAGCGCGTCGTTGTAGCTGAAGACCCGGAAGAAGCGCCGGTGTGTCCAGCGCAGATACCGCAGATGTCGTGCGTGAATGATCGACGGTTCCACCACCATCACCGAGAGCTGCGCAGGGCTCCCCAGCCGTGGCAGGAAATGCATGTTCGTCTTGGGATAGCAGATCAGGTGATCGAAGGGCGCCATATCCGCCACCCGGCCCTGCGCCAGTCGCGGGGGACGACCCAAGGGCCAGTGCAAATCGTCGAGCGGGATTTGCGCAAGGGTCTTGCCGAACCTTGTGCCGTAGGGC
>NZ_LWGH01000037.1:0-343 GCF_001635395.1 Sulfitobacter sp. HI0129
ATGCAAAGGGCGCCCACCATGGCAAAGGCAAAGTTTGAACGTAACAAGCCGCACGTAAACATCGGCACGATCGGTCACGTTGACCACGGCAAGACGACGCTGACGGCGGCGATCACGAAGTACTTCGGCGACTTCCGCGCCTACGACCAGATCGACGGCGCGCCCGAAGAGAAGGCCCGCGGCATCACGATCTCCACCGCGCACGTGGAATACGAGACCGAAGCACGCCACTACGCGCATGTGGACTGCCCCGGCCACGCCGACTACGTGAAGAACATGATCACCGGTGCGGCGCAGATGGACGGCGCGATCCTGGTGGTGAACGCGGCCGACGGCCCGATGC
>NZ_LWGH01000038.1:0-393 GCF_001635395.1 Sulfitobacter sp. HI0129
GTTCGCCCGATCACCTCCACATCCCGTTTCGAGCGCCGCGCGATGACAAGGCCCCCCGACAGCGCGATGAGGATCGTCGGCAAGAGGCTGATCCACAGGATATTGACGAAGCCCGCCCGCAGCGCCTCGATCTCCGCGCGGCTGCGTGCCACCGTAAGCAGCCCGCCATGCAGGGTATCAGTCAGCGTGAGGTAATCACCGGCATAATCGCCCGGCGCGTCGCGCAGCGTGATGATGTGATAGCCTTCGTCATCCCGTGCGATGGCCCCGTTGCCATATACCACCCCGCCCGGCGTCACATAGCTGAGGATCGAACGGTTGGGGTCGGTGGCGCGGGATTCCGCTTCGACCAGAAAGGCCACCGCCCGCGCGCTGGGTGCGGCGCGAAAGCCT
>NZ_LWGH01000039.1:0-345 GCF_001635395.1 Sulfitobacter sp. HI0129
CCATGTCCATGAATGTTCAACCCCAGCTAGACCGTCCGGATCCGACCGTGATCGCGGTGCAGAACGACGCGTTTCGCAAACTTGCATGCCTTGGGGTGCCGCCCGCGCAACCCATCCAGGGCCGCATGCATGTCACCCGCTCGCTTATGGAGGCCGGCGATGGCTTCATGGCCGAGGCGGTCAAGGCAACCGGTGAGTTTGCCACGTTCGAGCCTGAGAATGATCCCGAGGGCTGGCACGACTTCGGGGCGGTCGAGATCCGGGGAGAGACCGTGTTCTGGAAGATCGATCTCTATGAAGCAGACTCGGACTTCCGCTATGGGGCTGAGACCCCGGACAATCCTG
>NZ_LWGH01000040.1:0-234 GCF_001635395.1 Sulfitobacter sp. HI0129
TATGGCAAGCCGGTCCCAGAGAGTCTGCCGGGTCATGCCGAACGGCAACAGATGCCCGACAAGCGCATAAAGGATGAACAGAATGACAATGGCGGTCAGACCCCAGCCCGTCAGGCGTCGGACCGCCTCAATCGTAAGGACCATCAGAATAACGCTGATGATCAGACCATCCAGAGGCTTGTAGACCAGCTCATTGACAATATCCGGGTAGCGGACCGCGATGTACAGTGAAGC
>NZ_LWGH01000041.1:0-370 GCF_001635395.1 Sulfitobacter sp. HI0129
CATACCGATACCTATCGGATCGAAGTGCGCCCGCCCGCCAGCTATGAATTCCCCTCCACCCGCACGGCGTTCAGTGGTTTCGAGCGCCGGGTCGAGATGGAAGGGTCCTACGGGCATGCCTTTTCCCATACCAGCGGTCCGGTCTTCCTGATGGATGTGCCGCTCGATCCCTACTACGGGGTGCCGCTGACGTTGGAGAAATCCGTCAACAAACCGGAAGTGCAGGCCAATGAATTCGAGCTCTATACGGTCAAGGCCAACAACAACATGCGGCAAGCCGTGCAGCAGGCCAAGGTTGCGGACAAGTTTCGGCGCAATGCCCTCTATATCCCCGGCTCCGCCCGGCTGGGCGGCGAAACGATTGCGGATC
>NZ_LWGH01000042.1:0-296 GCF_001635395.1 Sulfitobacter sp. HI0129
GGCAGCCCCGATGTCTGGGGCATCTATGAGCCTGACACCGGGTCTATCCAGTACATCTGTGCCGACCCCAAGACCCGCAAGGCGGCGTTGATCGACGTTGTCTGGAATTTCGATCCGAAGAACTACAAGTTCACCACCGAAAGCATGGATCAGGTTCTGGATCTGGTGAAGGAAAACGGGCTGAGCGTCCAATGGGTCCTCGACACGCACCCCCATGCCGACCACGTCATGGCCTCCGCCCACCTCAAGGAGCGTACGGGCGCCCCCAATGCGATCGGCGCTCTGGTGCCCGATAT
>NZ_LWGH01000043.1:0-349 GCF_001635395.1 Sulfitobacter sp. HI0129
AAGTCCGCAGGTGGGCACCGCATTCAAGGCAGCGGTCCCGCAGCATCTCTTTGTGAACCGGGCAAACAACCCGTTCAACCAACCTCCAATCAGCCCGAATATAGGCGTCCCGCCCCACCGCGACATCCGCATCAAAGCAGGCAAAACATACGGATACACCTCCCCCTCTCGCACTCGAAATCCAATCGCGCGGCCGGTTGTGGTGCCTAAATTTCAATGAAAGGCGTTCGAGGCGCGCAGGATCGATCCTGCAGCCCCGCGCCCAAATCTTTAGTAGTTCCGGGTCAGGCGCTGTGTCATCAATCTGGCGTAGCAACGGTAGGGTATCCCTCTGCCCTGCCATATACGC
>NZ_LWGH01000044.1:0-243 GCF_001635395.1 Sulfitobacter sp. HI0129
CATATCGAGGCTTATGCACCGCTAGAAGAAACCCAGCAAAATCACGTGGCGAAGATGGTGCATTAGACTAGGGCGCGTCCAGACGTCCGTTTTTGGGAAGCTGTGCAGCGGCAATGCGAGCACTGATCAAGGTCTGCTCAGGGCCGGTTGCCACAGGTCCCCATGCAACCCTTCGGTATCTTCTGCGATTAGTACAGACAGGTTTGCACTCTACACCCCGACCATCCTGCTCATCACCCACAA
>NZ_LWGH01000045.1:0-378 GCF_001635395.1 Sulfitobacter sp. HI0129
TACAGTATGATCACTTCAAGTTCCTGATCACGCGGGACGAGCCAACGGATGTGCCCTCGCAACAGCTGACCTCGTTTATGCGTGCGCTGTTCCAAGATCGCGTCATGTCGGCGACCGCTCTCAAGAGCACAGCAATCAGTGATGCGACCATGCTCAAACAATCCATCTATGAAGTCGTGCGCTCTGAGATGACTCGCGCGACGTACGATCGCGCAAAAGGTTCGATGGATGCCGTTGGCCACGAAGTGGAGGTCATGATCCACCAGTCATGGGGGCGTAAGTAATGGCAAGGAAGTCACTTCGAGATATGTCGGGGATCGCGAACACCATCGCGCGCTCCAGCAGCACTTCGACTGAGAAGACTCCCAAGACTAGTGC
>NZ_LWGH01000046.1:0-5137 GCF_001635395.1 Sulfitobacter sp. HI0129
GCGGGGGAGACCGCCGAAGGCGTGGAGATCGTGCTGCGCATGCTCACAGCGGTGGCGCTGGCGACCTTCGTCACGATGACCACCACGTTGTCAGAAATGATGGCGGTGGTGCACTGGCTGACCACGCCGTTGCGCCGGTTCGGCCTGCGCACCCGCCCGATGGAGCTTGCGGTTGCCATGGTCGTCCGGTTTGCGCCTGCCCTGATCCTGCGGGGAAATACCTTGCGGCTGGCGTGGCGGGCGCGGTCCGCCCGGCCCGTGGGGTGGCGGATCGTCATGCCCATGGCCGTTCTGGCGATCGATGACGCCGAACAGGTGGCGCTGGCACTGCGGGCACGCGGCGGCCTTGGTTCCGGGCCGTCTTGACGGCGCGGGGGGCGGCCCCTACCAAACGCCAGACGTTCAAAACGTCTTGTTTTCATCATACCAGGATCAGTCCATGGAACGCTCCCTCACCCTCATTGCCCTTTTTGCCGCCCTCATAGCGGCGCTAGGGCTCATCCCGAAGTTCACGCTGGCCTTCGGTGTGCCCATCACGGCGCAAAGCCTCGGCATCATGCTTTGTGGAACGGTGCTCGGCGCAAAGCGGGGCGGGCTTGCCGCGCTGCTCTTCATCGGTCTCGTAGCCTTGGGCCTGCCGCTTCTGGCTGGCGGTCGTGGTGGCCTGGGGGTCTTTGCTACACCTTCGGTGGGCTTCCTGATCGGCTTTCCCATCGCCGCTTTCGCCACCGGCTGGATCATGGAACGTCTGCGCGATGCGCCGATTGCACTGGCCGCGGGCGTTGCCGCCGCAGCGGGTGGGGTTGTCGTGCTCTATGTCTTCGGCATCATTGGCATGATGTTCATGCTGGACAAGTCGGTGCTGGAAGCCAGTGCGCTGGTGGCCTTCTTCATCCCCGGTGACATCCTGAAAGCCGTGATCGCCGGTTTCGTGACAGCGGGTCTGGCGCGCGCCCGTCCGCAAAGCGTGCTGTCACGCAGCTAGGACAAGCGCGGTTCCGATACCGCCTGCCGCCGCGATGGCCGCCACCCCGGCTCGGCCATCGCCCATAACCTCGTGATAGAGCCGCACGGCGTTGATTGCTCCGGACGCGCCGATGGGGTGCCCCCGCGCTAGTGCCCCCCCGCTTCGATTGACGATTGCCGGATCGAACCCCGCGCCACGCTGGCATGCAATCGCCTGCACCGCATAGGCTTCCATGATCTCGGCGCTTCCCATGTCTTTCAGTTCCACTCCCGCGCGGTTCAACGCGCCGGCAATGGCGGCCACCGGGGCGAGGCCCGGCAGATCGGGCTGCCCGCCGAGGGTCGCGCCCGAGATGATTCTGGGAAAATTACCCCCGAGGGCGCGCGCAACATCCGCCGATACCACCACGCAAAAGGCCGATGCATCGGCCGCCACCGCGGTATTTGCCGAAGTGATACTGCCCTGCAGCGTTTTCGCCCGATCGCAAAGCGCGGGAGAGAGGGCGCGGGCAAAGGGATCCTTGGTCAACCCGCCGAGGGGCATGAGCTCTGCCGCTCCCGGTGGTGACGCCATGGCCTTGCGATGACTTTCCAGGGCCCAGGCATCCTGTTCCGCACGGCTGATCCCGCATCTTATGGCAAGGGCATGGGCCGCATGGGTCATGTCCGGGTCCCTGTCCGGCCAAGGTGTGAACGGGGCCTGTTCGTAGGGCTCCGGCGGCCGACCGTCAGCGAAGCGTCGCGAGCGGAGGGGGCGGCGCGAATAACTCTCCACACCGCCGGCAAGAACGATACGCGCGTCGCCCGCAAGTATCATCGCACGCGCCAGCAGCAGTGCATCAAGCCCCCCGGCGCATTGCCGGTCGATGGTGAGGCCCGCGACGCTTTCGGGCAGTCTGGCGGCGAGCGCGGCGCTTCGTGCCGGGTTGCCACCTGCGCCCAAGGCATTCGACAGGATGACTTCATCCACATCTACAGGGTCGATCCCGGCCCGCTCCAGCGCCGCGGTCAGCACCGGGGCCGCCAGTTCATGAAGTTCCAGCCCGGCGAGTGCGCCACCGCGCGGTGCGACGGCACTGCGGCAGGCGGCGGCGATACAGGGTGTCACCCGTCCTCGCCGAATTGCCGGGCGAGGGTTTTCAGGTCCAGCTTTCCCGAGGTCAGGCGCGGAAGCTTCTCGATGAAATGGATGTCTTTCGGCACCGCCCATTGGCCGAGCGCGCGCACGCAGCAGTCGCGGATGCGGGGCAACAGCTCCGTGTCCTCTGCCGCTTCGACAATCACGACAGGGCGGTGCCCGCGCGCACCATCCGAAACGGGGAGCACGGCGCTCCCCTTCACCTCGGAAAGTGCGTTCAGAGCCGTTTCAAGGTATTCGGGCTGAAGCGAATGATCGGCCACCGTAAATCGGCGATCTGCCCGGCCTTCGAGAAACAGGTTGCCCTCATCGTCGAGCCACCCGATTTCCCCCGCGCTGGCAAAACCCGCGCCGTCGCGTTTGCCGCCTTCGGCCCCGTTCGCGTAACCGTCCGACAGGTAGGGGCTCTTGACCCAGACTTCGCCCGCGCCGTCGGTCTTTGTGCCGTCCGCATTGCGAATTTCGATCGTGGCCCCGGGGTAGGCGGGGCCCACCGAACCGGGTGGGGTGTCGTACCGGGTCATGCTGATGAAAGAGGTTTCGGCCGCACCATAAAACGCGCGGACCAAGGCGGCAGGAAAAGCCTCTTCCACCATGGCGAGGGTCGCGTCCGACAGGGGGCCACCCCCGCAAAGGATCAGGCGGACCATTTCATTCTGCCCGCCACGGCCGGCCTTTGACAGCAGGTGAAGCTGCGATGGCGTGCCGTAGATGATGGAGACATTCAGGTTCATCAACTGCCGCCACTGCGCGGGTGCGGGCATCCCTTCCAGCACGTGGACATCAAGGCCGAGGTGCAGCGCCTCGACCGTGCCGTATTGGGCCAGCGAATGGGACAGATCGCCCAGCACGGCGACCTGATCGATCACTTCGCAGTCAAACAGGCGGGCGTTGACCTCGAAGCTGGCAATCCATGAGGCGCAGGAGCGGCGGATGACCTTCGGTGCACCCGTGGTCCCGCCCGTGAGGGTAAAAAAGGTCCCGTGGGCGGCGCCTTCGGTGACTTGCAAGAGTTCAGGATCATCCGAGAGCAGAAATGGTCCGCCGCAGTTCAATGCGTGGGCGAGGCGTACCGTCAGCGGTGTCATGGCGGGGGCCATGCCCGTCGGGCGCGGAACCTCGCGTCCGCGCCAGGAAAGTTTTGCCTGCGGGTGCCATTCGAAACGTGCCGGTGCGTCCGCCATTCGTTCGCCTTTTCATGCTCTTCCATCCACTTAACAAAACCCGGCCCCAAACGCCAAGTCCCCAGAATGCGGATGACACCGGACTTGTCAGCACTATGCTGCGTGTAAATGACAGGAGATACCAGATGACCGAAACGATGCGCGTGATCGAGATCACCAAAAGCGGCGGGCCGGAGGTGCTGAAGGAAGCGGAACGCCCCCGTCCCGAGCCGGGCCAGGGGCAGGTCGTGATCAAAGTGGCCTATGCCGGTGTGAACCGGCCGGATGCGTTGCAGCGGGCAGGCATGTATGCTCCGCCCCCCACGGCAAGCGATCTGCCCGGTCTGGAAGCATCGGGAGAGGTGGTGTCGGTAGGCCCCGGGGCAGAAGGCGTTTCGGTGGGGGACAAGGTCTGCGCATTGTTGCCGGGCGGGGGCTACGCGGAATACGTGGCCACCCCGGCCCGGCACTGCCTGCCTGTGCCGGAAGGCATGGACATGCGCGAAGCCGCCTGTCTGCCCGAAACCTTCTTTACCGTCTGGTCCAATGTTTTCATGCGGGGCGGGCTGAAGGCTGGCGAGCGTTTTCTCGTCCACGGCGGGTCTTCCGGGATCGGCACGACTGCCATCCAGCTTGCAAAGGCGTTCGGCGCCCGGGTTTTCGCCACCGCCGGTTCTGACGAAAAATGCGCCGCCTGCATGAAACTGGGGGCCGAAGCCGCGATCAACTACCGGGATACCGATTTTGTCGATGTGCTGAAGTCGGAAGGGGGCGCGCATCTGATACTCGACATGGTGGGCGGCGATTACATTCCCCGCAACCTCAGCGCATTGGCGGAGGACGGTCGGCTGGTGCAGATCGCCTTCCTGCAGGGACCCAAGGTGGAGGTGAACTTTGCCACGCTGATGACCCGGCGGCTGACGATGACCGGATCCACTCTACGCCCGCAGAGCGATCTGGCGAAGGCCCGGATCGCCGACGATCTGCGCCATAGCGTATGGCCGCTGCTGGACGCGGGTCGGATCGGGCCGGTGATGGACAGTGAATTTCCGCTGGAAGAAGCGCATAAGGCACATGCCCGCATGGAAACCAGCGATCACATCGGAAAGATCGTTCTGAAGGTCGCGGGTTGAGGGAGAGGCGCGCCCTTTAGCGGATGGGCGTGAACAATGCGTCTGTAGCCGTGCAATCCCGGATGACGTCGGGGCCGCAGACCTGCGGCTCCAACTCCCGGGACAGGCAGACGCGCACCTCCTGAATATAGCCGTCCCGGCAGGTCACGGTGAGGCCGTCGGCAACGAGATCGGGGTTGGCCTTCAAAAAGGCCTCCTCCACCACGGCGGCGGGCAGGCGAACAGCGCGGTCGAGCGACCGGAAGACGGTGGGTCGCGTCACGCGCTCCGACGCTTCGCGCGACAGGGCGAAATAATCGGCGGCTGACAGGCCGGTACAGCTGCCATGCTTTTTCCACTGATGCCATGCGAGCCCTGCCGAGCCCATGATGTCGGCCATGCGGGCGGTCATGGCCCGGCTGGGTGGCGCGCTGGCTGTCTGGCAATAGGATGGATAGCCCCGGGCCAGTTGCGGCCAGAGGCCATGCAGCGTCCAGCCATGGCCGAGCCCCACTTCGCATTGATCTGAATCGCGGGCATCGCCATCGCGGGCGCACCAGTTCGGCGACCAACTGAGGGCAAGGACATAGTAATCGAATTCCCCGGCGCGTTCGCCCGCTGCCCCCGCCGCAGAGGCAGACAGAAGCGCGAGAACCAGCAGGGACCGGCGCAGTACCGTCATTTGGTCTTTCCTTATTTCGCATTGCCGACTATATAGCGCGCGAGTTCCCCCACAATGGAAACCGTTCCGGCCTCCG
>NZ_LWGH01000047.1:0-386 GCF_001635395.1 Sulfitobacter sp. HI0129
CGCCGATCCCGACGCCTATGACGCATGGTTCCGTGCCAAGGTGCAGGAAGCCCTGGACGATCCGCGTCCGGCAAAGGCACAGGCCCAGGTGATGCAGGATGCCCAGGCGCTGATCGACGGGAAACGACGTACCCGATCTTGAATGGAAGGCCGCGGCCATCGCCGACCTTCTGGCGATCATCGACTACATCTCCGACGACAATCCAGATGCCGCTCAGGCCCTCAAAGACGAGGATGAGGCTAAAACCTCAAGATTGCCAGAGCATCCTCAGATGTACCGTCGGGGCCGCGTCGACGGCACCCGCGAAATGGTTGTGCGCCCGCACTACATCGTGGTCTACGCTGAAGACCCCGACACCGTGACCATCTTGCGCATCCTGCACGCC
>NZ_LWGH01000048.1:0-386 GCF_001635395.1 Sulfitobacter sp. HI0129
TGGCTATTTCCTCGGCGACGGCACCGGTTGCGGCAAGGGGCGCGAATGCGCGGGGCTCATTCTCGTGAACTGGCTGGCCGGTCGCAGAAAGGCGATCTGGGTCTCCAAATCCGCCACGCTCATCGAGGACGCCATCCGCGACTGGACCGATCTCGGCGGCTCGCCTGCCGACATCCAGCCGCTCTCAAAATGGAAACCGGACCAGCCCGTCCCTATGGGTGACGGTATTCTCTTCGTCACCTACGCCACGCTGCGGTCCGCGGGCAAATGCGGCACCACACGACTGAGCCAGATCCTCGACTGGATGGGCGAAGACTTTGAAGGCGTACTGGCCTTTGATGAGGCCCATGCCATGCAGAACGCGGCCGGGTCCGAGCAGGTTAGGG
>NZ_LWGH01000049.1:0-326 GCF_001635395.1 Sulfitobacter sp. HI0129
AAGGCACGAGACTACTTTGATCGGCGCCTTGCCGAATGGGAACAGAAGCTGCCCTGGGTCAACGGCCGTCCGCCGTTTCGCCTGCAAGAAATGGAGAAGCGCTGGGGAAGCTGCACGGCCGATGGGGCCATTATTCTAAATCCCCACCTGATCAAAGCACCACGAGAGTGCATAGACTACGTCATTCTGCACGAATTGGCGCATCTCCGGCATCACAACCACAGCCCAGAGTTCTGGAAGACCATCAAGTTTGCCGACCCAGATTGGCAAAGAAAGAAGGCGCTATTGGACGGCGCCGCTGAACAACTCACTGCCAAGTAGCATCC
>NZ_LWGH01000050.1:0-291 GCF_001635395.1 Sulfitobacter sp. HI0129
ATCGCTCCAGCGCTTCCAACGGTTGTAGAGCGTTTTGTGCGGGCCATATTCCCTCGGCGCATCTCGCCATCGTAAGCCATTGCGATTGAAGAAGATAATCCCGCTCAGGACGCGCTTGTCATCGACGCGAGGCTTGCCATGGGATTTGGGGAAGAAAGGCTCAAGACGCGCCATCTGCGAATCCGTCAGCCAGAAAAGATCAGACATGTTCACCGCTAGGTTTTCGAACCGTGAATCACGCTCCTAAGCGGAAATCAATGGGTCCTGACCCTAGGCACGGGTCCGAAGTCT
>NZ_LWGH01000051.1:0-283 GCF_001635395.1 Sulfitobacter sp. HI0129
AACTGTCTTGGACAGGGACAATGTGCCTTGCGGAGCCTCGACGGTGACACGATCTCGGTTCCGATCTTCTTCAGAAATACCGACGCCATCATAGGTTGTCACCGCCAGCAGGCCAAATGCGTAATAGGAGCCTTGAGACAGTGCTGCGGATGCCGATACCCGTGCGATGATACAGATTACAACGTGCGGCGCTGCAACGTTGCAGTGTATGGGGGGTAGGCTTGGCTAATGGCACATCATTGCCGCCGGGGGGCGGTTCCTGTACCGGCCGTCGTGAGGTTCT
>NZ_LWGH01000052.1:0-429 GCF_001635395.1 Sulfitobacter sp. HI0129
GATCGCCACGTAATGCGCGTCGCCCCGCGCGACCGAGATCGAATAGGACGACAGCGACAGTTCCGATACGTCGAAGGCCTGGTGCCGGAAGGCGCGAAAGAACATCTCTTCGGGCGACAGCAGCATCGGGATGGGATCGACGCCGTCGATCTTCACGCGGCCGTCGACGATGGCGCGGGTGCGGTCGTAATTGCCCATGGCAATCGAAAGGGAAATGTCGGTCAAGTCTGGGTCTCCTCGGTATCGATTCCGCATTGGCGGGTCAGGGTGACAGGTTGGCGCTGGTCGGCCGATGTCAGGATCGCGTGGCACACTTCAAGACTGGCACGGCCCCACCGCGCGGTCTGGGCGGGGGCGCGGCTGAAACAGACCCGCACCTATGGCGAGGGGGCCGAGCCGCCTGTGCCCGACGCGAACGAGCATTTCGGG
>NZ_LWGH01000053.1:0-282 GCF_001635395.1 Sulfitobacter sp. HI0129
GCTGATCCATCCCGATGCCATGCGGTTGGTGCAGTCGAACCTGCGACTGATCGATGAGGACATGCGCAACACGCCCGAAGCGCAGCGCATCTTTCTGGACCTGTTGCTGAAGCACGGCAATCCCGAACGCGCCCTGCGGCGCATGAACGAACTGGGCGTGCTGGGCGCATTTATCCCCGAATTCGAGACGATTGTGGCGATGATGCAGTTCAATATGTACCACAGCTATACGGTGGACGAGCATATCATCCAGTGCATCGCCAACCTCGCCCGGATCGAAAA
>NZ_LWGH01000054.1:0-378 GCF_001635395.1 Sulfitobacter sp. HI0129
GGCCAAGATCGCTTTCCTGAACAAGGACCACCACGGGCGCGTCCCCCTCCACCTTGACGGTGAAGGTGATGGGCGCGGTACCGTCCCATTTGCCCAATACCTGCCAATCCTCGACGATATTGGCGTAGGAAAACGTCTTTCCCGCGTTCTCCCCCCGCTCGATTCGCGTGGTACGTTCCGGGGTGTAGCGCACCAGTTGAATGATGCAGGGCACCGACATGTCCCCCAGCGGGGTCGCCGTAACCGTCAGCATATCGCCCGACCGCTGAAGATCCAGCGAGACCATCGCGGAATCCATACGGTGCTTTTCGATGGCAGCCATCACCTTGGCGGGCTTGGTCCCGACGATATCGCTTTCCCCGTCGATGATCATTTCCG
>NZ_LWGH01000055.1:0-344 GCF_001635395.1 Sulfitobacter sp. HI0129
GCTTGATATACTGCATAGTGTCGTAGATCGACAGACCGGAGGTCACGACACCGCCGGGGCTGTTGATATACATGGAGATTTCCTTTGACGGGTTCTCCGCCTCAAGGTGCAGCAACTGCGCCACGATGAGTGATGACATGCCGTCGTGGACCGGACCGTTCAGGAAGATGATCCGTTCCTTCAGGAGGCGCGAAAAGATGTCATAGGCACGTTCCCCGCGACTGGTCTGTTCGACCACCATGGGGACGAGCGTGTTCATGTAGGTGTCGATGGGATCGTTCATATTGGCCTGCCTGTAGTTCGTTCGCAGGACCATACCCGCAAATCTCTTGGGCTAGAGATTA
>NZ_LWGH01000056.1:0-449 GCF_001635395.1 Sulfitobacter sp. HI0129
CGTGAACGATGCCTGCATCGCCTGCAAATACACCGACTGCGTGGAGGTGTGCCCCGTGGATTGTTTCTACGAAGGTGAGAACATGCTGGTGATCCACCCTGACGAATGTATCGACTGCGGTGTCTGTGAACCCGAATGCCCGGCCGATGCGATCAAGCCGGATACCGAGCCGGAAGCGGAAAAATGGGTTGAGTTCAACCGCAAGTATTCCGAGATGTGGCCGGTGATCATCACGAAGAAAGAACCGCTGCCCGATGCCGAAAAGCATGACGGCGAAGAGGGAAAGCTGGAAAAGTACTTCTCCGAAGCACCCGGCGAAGGCGGGTGATTCGCCCCCCGTGCGCGGTATTGTTGGCCTGATGCCGCTGCGGGGCAGAGTATTTTCAGTGATTTCCAGAAGTTGACCTAGGGGAAACTTTCAACGGCCCTCAACTTGTGATATACTCAGG
>NZ_LWGH01000057.1:0-18283 GCF_001635395.1 Sulfitobacter sp. HI0129
TGAAGATCATCACCGAGAAAGAGGTGGAGTTCGAGCGGCTGGCACAGGGCCTGCTGGAGTACGAAACGCTGACCGGCGACGAGATCAAGCGCGTGATGGACGGGCTGCCGCCCACCGAAGACCCGGGCGACGACACCCCCGATCAGGGCAGCGCGCCCAGCGTCACGGCGATCCCCAAGGCCAAGGGCAAGAAAACGCCCCCCTCCGGCGGCATGGAACCTGAACCGTCGGTCTGACGGAAACCATAAAGAGTTGCGAAAGGCCCCCACGCGGGGCCTTTTTCTTTTCGCGACAAGGCCCCTACCGCACCCGCCCGGAGTTAAGGCGCATCGCGCCGCCGGGTAGCGCCCGACCGCCCCCCGGGGCGGGCGCTTTGTCACCGCCCGTTGTCCTTTCGAACGTCCGAGACATGGGTGCACCATAAAGTGGCATCCATGTCGGTCGGCGATGCTGTCAGATTTTCTGAGTTTTTCAATAAAATCAGCCCATTATAACCGATGCTGCGCCTCGCACGAATGCCCGCTATTCCGGCTTCAATCTGACTATTTGAACCCCTGTCCAAGCGGTCGCCATGAAGCAGCCGCCAAGATAAAGATCCCTGTTGCTGCGGTCAGGAACGGCATTTTAAGCGCAGTCTCGCGAGCTAACGGACCTTCGGCTATGCTTACGATGGCACCGGAAACAACCAGCCCAAGAGGCATCATTCCCCATGCAAAAAGCCGATAGACGCTGTTAACCCGCCCTCTGATTTCATCGGACACGACACGCTGACGATAGGATATGGAAAGCGTGTTCCAAACAATGCCGCTGAGATAGAAAAAGAACATCGCAACGGAGACCGTGATTGGCCCCGGAGCGAAGGCGATCAGCAAGAACATCGGCGCTGAGGCGAGGTTCATCCACTTGGCCAGCACACCTGTTGGAAAAAGTTTCATCAGAGGGGCAACCGAGACGCCGCCGACAACTCCCCCGAAAGCTCCGACAGCGAGAATGAGACCGTAAGTCGTTGCGCCTGCATTCATGTTCTCTTGGACGTGCAGCACAAGTGCAATAACGGACATTTCGGCGAAGAAATTCCAGAAGCCGGTGATCAAGACAAGAACCCGCAACATTGGGTGACTCACGACAAACCGAAAACCTTCCATCAGCTCGTCTCGCCAATCTTGTGTCTTTTTTTCGCTTGGTTTGAAGTCCCCTTTTAGGGAAGCCGTCAGAAGTGCCGCAAACAAAAGCGCAATGGCGATTGCAAGAAATGGCAGAGGGACGAAGATGGCGACTATAAAAGCCCCGAGCGCGGGTCCCGCCATACTGTTTCCAACGGTTTCGATACTTCCAAGCAGTCCGTTGGCACGCTCAAGCTTCTCCGATGGGACAATCTTGGGAAGCATTGACTGTGCTGCATTGTCGCGAGCGACCTCCGCGCACCCTATGAGGAAACCGAGTGACAGTAAGCTCCAGTACAGGGTGGATCTCCCAATCCCGTCAATGACTGGCTCGGCAAGTGGCAAGCTCAGCATCATCGCGCCACCCGCCATACCATAGGCAAGAGTGCGGATCAGATCACAGAACACAATCAACCGCTTACGGTCCATGCGATCAGCAAGAATGCCGGAGGGTAGCGCGAACAGAACCCATGGAACGCGCAGCGCCGCAGGCAAGATCGCGATCCACAGGGGATCCCGTGTCAAAAGCGAAGCAATCCAGGCCCATGCGACGACAGCGATCCCATCACCAAGGTTTGCCAAACCGACGGCTGTACCAAACCGCGCAAAGGCGCCTGACTGATTATTCCGCGCATTATTCTCTACTGACACATCCGCCATAAACCCGTCCCTGCTCTAACTTGATTTAACCCCTGATACCTCCTCAGCTTAAGTTGAGGTCAAGTGGCTCGGAGGATTACAAGTGGCAAGCGAAATAGCGATAGGAGAGATTTCGGTGCGCCCCGGCGTTTCCACCCGCGGCCGGGCGCCGCCCCGCGGCACCGTCATCTAAGTCCAGAAGCGAACCCTCTATTCCCAGCCTCGGTATCGCTCACTCGAGGGTTGCAAGGCTCACCCGTGCGGGGCCTTCCCTTTTGCTCAGCCCCCGGGCACCCTGCCGCAACGAAAAGGAGATGCCCCATGCCCGCCCTGAAACCCACCGATCACCTCGCCACGATCACTTGGCTGGGGCTGGTAGAGGACAGTGGGAGCGATCTTTCCGCCCGTCCGCTCGACCAAGCCTTCGCCAGCTATGGTGGCTTCGAGGGCGATTGCCACGCCGGGCTGACGCGCCCTTCCTGTTCGCGCGTGACCGCCCAGCACCCCCGGGGGACGGAGATCCGCAACACCCGCCAATTGTCCATCGTGTCACAGGAAGAGCTCGCCCGGATCGCGGGAGCCATGGGCCTAGGCACGCTCGACCCTGCGCATGTGGGGGCCTCCATCGTGGTCTCGGGCATCCCCGATTTCTCCCACATCCCGCCGAGCGCGCGCCTGCAGGGCCGGAGCGGGGCAACGCTGGTGGTAGACATGGAAAACCGCCCCTGTGTCCTGCCGGGCCGGGTGATCGACCGGGAAGCGCCGGGCCTTGGCGCGCGGTTCAAACAGGCGGCGAAGGGACTGCGGGGCGTCACCGCGTGGGTGGAGCGTGAGGGACCGCTGACGCTTGGCGACAGGCTGCGCCTGCATATCCCGGACCAGCCGGTTTGGGCGGGGGATACCTGAAACGCAAAAGGCCGGGGTCACCCCCGGCCCTTGCTTCAGCCCCAGCTAAAGCGCCTTACATTGCGTGCGGATAGGTGTAGTAGACCACCGGCGCGCCCACTTCGGGATCGGACTTTTCGCCCGTGGCGGCTTCAGACCGCTCCATCGCGCGTTGGGCGCGGGCGGTGTTGGCTTCGGTCATCTCCTCGGGGGTCACGTCATCGGATTTGTCGGCATCGATGCTGTCGAACTCGCGGTTCAGCACATCGTCGATGTCGATAGGCTTCATGACCTCCACTTCGTATTCCTCGCTCGACAGGGCGCCGTCACGGTCGCTGTCCAGCACCATGAACATCCGCTTGGACCGGCTCACGACCTCTTCGAGCGGAACCGTGTCGAACTCCAGCTTTTCCTCGTCGGGCAGGCGGTAGACGAGGCGCTGCGCATCTTCCGCGGCTTCGGAGTCACCTTCCGCGGCCAGCCGGGCCCGGTCGAAGGCATAGCCGAGGTATTCGTCGCTGCTGATCATGCCGTCCTCATCCGCGTCCAGCATGCCGCTGTCCACGAGGTTGCCCTTTTCGCGCATGGGGTGCACATCCATGCCCACCTTGGCGCAGTTGACGTATTCGTCGCGGCTGATGCTGCCGCTCTTGTCGGCGTCCATCGCCACGTTGGAACGTTTGGAATAGGCTTCGATCTCGATCGGGCTGATATAGCCATCCCCGTTCACGTCCGTCAGGCTGTAGCCGCCGTCGCAGAACCCTGCGGTGTCCTTGTTGTCGCCCGCCTGCGCTGCCGTGCCGAAGGCCACGGTGGCGGCAAGTGCCGTCATGAGACTATGGGTCGTTTTCATCTTGCTTTCCTCCATACTGATTAACCACGAGGGTAAAACACCTGCTTCGGCGTGGGGTTCCGGCGTGTAGCCTTGCCTTGGCCGCCACCACCCCCGTTTCCGAAACGAAACCCGCAGCGACATCACGCCGCATCGGGGGCCGGAAATGTCGGAATTGCCGCCTTACCGCCGGGGGTTCGCGCTGTATGACGAAGCCAGCAACGCAGCCCGGGGACAACAGGGGATTCTCAGATGGCATTCAAGACCGACATTCAGATCGCACGGGAGGCCAAGAAGCGCCCCATTCAGGAAATCGGCGAAAAACTCGGCATTTCCAGCGATGATCTGCTTCCCTATGGCCATGACAAAGCCAAGGTCAGCCAGCGTTTCATCGACGGGGTGCAGGACCGGCCCGACGGCAAGCTCATCCTCGTGACCGCGATCAACCCCACCCCGGCGGGCGAAGGCAAGACGACGACGACCGTCGGTCTGGGCGACGGGCTGAACCGGATCGGCAAGAAGGCGGCGGTCTGCATCCGCGAAGCCTCGCTCGGACCGAACTTCGGCATGAAGGGCGGTGCGGCGGGGGGCGGCTATGCCCAGATCGTGCCCATGGAAGAGATGAACCTGCATTTCACCGGCGATTTCCACGCGATCACCAGCGCGCACAATCTGCTGTCGGCGATGATCGACAACCATATCTACTGGGGCAACGAACTCGATATCGACATTCGCCGCATCACCTGGCGCCGGGTGGTGGACATGAACGACCGTGCGCTGCGCCAGATCACCGCGAGCCTTGGCGGCGTGTCCAACGGTTTCCCGCGGGAAGCCGGTTTCGACATCACCGTCGCTTCCGAGGTCATGGCGATCCTCTGCCTTGCCAAGGACCTCAAGGACCTGCAGCAGCGGCTGGGTGACATGATCGTCGCCTACCGCCGCGACCGCACCCCCGTCTACGCCCGCGACATAAAGGCGGACGGGGCGATGACCGTCCTGCTCAAGGACGCGATGCAGCCCAACCTCGTGCAGACGCTGGAAAACAACCCCGCCTTCGTGCACGGCGGCCCCTTTGCCAACATCGCCCACGGCTGCAACTCCGTCATCGCGACGACCACGGCGCTGAAACTGGCGGACTACGTGGTGACCGAAGCGGGCTTCGGTGCCGATCTGGGCGCCGAGAAGTTCATGAACATCAAGTGCCGCAAGGCGGGCCTCGCGCCGTCGGTCGTGGTGGTGGTGGCCACCGTGCGCGCCATGAAGATGAACGGCGGCGTGGCGAAGGCCGACCTCGGGGCCGAGAACGTGGAGGCGGTGAAGCAGGGCTGCGCCAACCTTGGCCGGCATGTGGAGAACGTGAAATCCTTCGGCGTGCCCGTGGTGGTGGCGATCAACCATTTCGTCACCGACACGGATGCCGAGGTGCAGACCATCAAGGATTACGTCTCCGCCCACGGCGCAGAGGCGATCCTGTCGCGGCACTGGGAACTGGGCTCCGAAGGCTCGGCCGATCTGGCCACTCGCGTGGCGGAAATCGCCGATGGCGACAGCGCCAATTTCGCGCCCCTTTACGATGACGACATGCCGCTGTTCCAGAAGATCGAGACCGTGGCCAAGCGCATCTACCGCGCCGACGAAGTGCTGGCCGATCAGAAGATCCGCAACCAGCTGAAGGACTGGGAAGCACAGGGCTACGGCCATCTGCCGGTCTGTATGGCCAAGACGCAGTACAGCTTCACCACCGATCCGGACCGGCGCGGCGCGCCCACGGGCTTCGGCGTGCCGGTGCGGGAGGTGCGTCTGAGCGCGGGCGCGGGCTTTGTCGTCGTGATCTGCGGCGAGATCATGACCATGCCGGGCCTGCCGCGCGTTCCCTCGGCGGAGAACATTTGCCTCAACGCGGATGGTGACGTCGAAGGATTGTTTTGAGATACGATGCCGCGGGGGATCGACCCCCGCGGCACGAAGCCTCCGGCGGAAGTATTTCGGATCATGAGAAGAAGGGAAACAGGATGGCGGCGACGATACTGGACGGCAAGGCCTTTGCGGCAGATGTGCGCGGCCGGGTAGCGGATCACGTCCGCGCGCTGAAAGACCACCACGGCATCACGCCGGGCCTCGCCGTCGTGCTGGTGGGCGAGGACCCGGCCAGTCAGGTCTATGTGAAGTCCAAGGGCAAGATGACGGTCGAGGTCGGGATGAAATCGGTCGAGCAACGGCTGGATGCGGACACCTCCGAAGCGGACCTGCTGGCGCTGATCGACCGGTTGAACAACGACCCCGAGATCCACGGGATACTGGTGCAGCTGCCCTTGCCCGACCATCTGGACGAAGACCTCGTGATCAATGCCATCGACCCGGCAAAGGATGTGGACGGGTTCCATATCTCCAACGTCGGTTTGCTGGCCACCGGGCAGAAGAGCATGGTGCCCTGCACGCCGCTGGGCTGCCTGATGCTGCTGCGGGATCACCACGGCAGCCTGTCGGGGCTGGATGCGGTGGTGATCGGGCGCTCCAACATCGTGGGCAAGCCCATGGCGCAACTGCTGCTGGGTGACAGCTGCACGGTCACGATTGCCCATTCGCGCACCAAGGATCTGGGCGCGGTCGTTCGCCGGGCCGACATCGTGGTCGCTGCCGTGGGGCGGCCCCGGATGGTGCCGGGGGACTGGATCAAACCGGGTGCCACGGTGATCGACGTGGGCATCAACCGCATCGACGCGCCGGAAAAGGGCGAAGGCAAGACACGGCTGGTGGGCGATGTGGATTTCGACAGCTGCGCGCAAGTGGCCGGGGCCATCACACCGGTGCCGGGCGGCGTGGGCCCCATGACCATCGCCTGCCTGCTGGCCAACACGGTCACCGCCTGCTGCCGCGCCAACGGGTTGCCGGAGCCGGAGGGGCTGACGGCTTAACCGTCGCCCTTCGGTACCGGAACCACCGTTCCCTGCAAAAGCGCCACCTGCTTTCGGGTCTCTCCGGTGACGGCGTGCACCTCTGCCGTCACCACGCAGAGCCGCCGCCCTGCCTTGACCACGCTGCCGGTCGCCAAAAGGTAATCGCCGCGCGCCGGGGCCAGCAGGTTGATCTTCAGCTCCGATGTGACGACGTCCATCTCCGGCGGCAGCATCGTCAGTGCGGCATAGCCCGCCGCGCTGTCGCCGATGGCAAAGGTCAGACCGGCATGGCCGAACCCCTGCTGCTGCAGGGCCCCGGGTGATATGGGCGCGCGAACGCAGACCCTTCCGGGGGCGATTTCCGTGACTTCGGCCCCGAGGGTCGCCATCATCGTCTGGCTGGCAAAGCTGCGGCGGATGCGCCGGGCGGTCTCTTCGTCCACGCTCAGGCCCCGTACATCGGTACGGCGACCGGGCGGTTGCCCGTCAGGATCGCATGGGCATCGGCGCGCATCAGCCGGGTCAGCGCCTCTGACCCGCAGCGCAGCCCGCCGGTATAGGTGCCGAAGGCGGGCAGGATCAGCCGCGCGTCATCCACCAGAAAGGCGGGCCGCGAAATGCTGCGGCCCCGGCTGCGCACGCGGGCCTTGGGGTGATAATGCCCGGAGACCTCGCCCGTGGCCCCCGCTTGCGCGATATGCCGGAAGGTGAGCGGGCCGACGCGAAGCTCGGCCAGATGGGTGCCGCCCATGGCCACCGGCGCGGGGTCGTGGTTGCCCTCGATCCATGTCCAGTCCCGGCCCGCCTGCAGGGCAGCGATCCGGCCCCGCATGTCATCGGGCAGTGCTTGGGCGGCGGCACTGTCGTCGAAGCTGTCGCCCAAGCAGATGACATGGCGCACGGGCAGCCGCGCCAGATCGGCGGCGAGGCGGTTCAGCGTATCCAGCGTTTCATAGGGGGGCAGGGCCGTGCCGCCCCGGCGCAGGATGCGCTCCGATTTGCCCATATGCAGGTCGCTCACGCAGAGAAGTGCGGCATCGGCCCACCAGAGCGCGCCCGATCCCAGCGCAGTCAGATGCGCCCCGCAGAAAGTGAAATCATAGCCGTTCATGGTTCGTTCATCGCCGGTTTCGGCACGCCCCGCAAGGGTCAAAAGCCTGCGCGCCAGCGGGGCCTGTCCGAGGGCGGCGGGGTCAGCGCGGCAAGCCCTGACTGTTCCATCAGCCGCGCGGCTTCTTCGGCGAGCAGGCGTTCCTCCGCCGCGCCGCTTACCGGGACGCGGCCCATTTCCAGCAGCAGCGGGGCGGCGAGGGGGGTCACACGGCTGAGCACCCGGTGGTCGATGCGGTCGCCCACGCGGCCGATCATCTCTTCGATGCGCCCGAAATCGACCAGTCCGCGCAGCGCCTCTTCGCGGGTGATCTGCAGCATCAGGTGATCGGGATCATAGCGCAGCAGCGTGTCATAGAGGATATCGGAACTGAAGGTCGCCTGTCGCCCCGACTTGCGCGCCGAAGGGGTGTTGCGCTCGATCAGCCCGGCGATGGTGGCACAGGCGCGGAACGTCCGTTTCATCACCGCGTTCCCGGCGAGCCAGCCTTCCAGCCCCTCCTGCAACGCGGCGAGATCGAAGAGCGGCGCGGGGTCTTCCACGGCGTCCAGCCCCCAGATCAGCGTCGCATAATCGGTGGAGACGAAGCCCAGCGGGTGCAGGCCCATCTCCTCCATCCGCTTGGTGAGCAGCAGGCCCAGCGTCTGCATCCCGTTGCGCCCGGCGAAACCGTAGATGACCGTCTGCTGCCGCCCGTCATGCGGAAAGCTTTCGACCAACAGCCGCCCGGGCCGGGGCAATTCGCTGACCTCGCGCTGAAGGTGCAGCCACGCGGCGGTGTGTTCCGGCAGTTCGGGCCAGCTTTCCTGCGTGAACATGCGCTGCACCCGCGCCGAAAGCTGGGTGGAGGTGGCGAATTTCGTGCCCATGAAGGTGGCGATACGCGGTTTCTTGGCCGCGTCGCGGGATACTTCGACGGTCATTTCCCGCAGACCTTCGTATCGCACGATCTGCCCGCCGATCAGGAAGGTGTCGCCCTTGGTCAGCGTGGCGGCAAAGCCTTCCTCGATCTCGCCCAGGGGCTTGCCGCCGCGATTGCGGCGCATCCGCACCTTGAGCGTGTCGGTATCCTGTATCGTGCCGATGTTCATGCGGATGCGCTGCGCGCTGCGCGGGTCACGCAGACGCCAGCGCCCATCGGCGTCCTGCATGAGCCGCTGCCAGCGGTCATAGGCGCGCAGGGCGTAGCCGCCCGTGGCGCAGAAGGCGAGGCAATCGTCGAAGGCGGGGCGCGACAGCGCGGCATAGGCGCCGGCGCTGGTGACTTCGGCGAAAAGATCGTCGGCGTCGAAGGGTCCGGCGCAGGCGGTGATCAGGATATGCTGGCAGAGCACATCGCGCGGGCCGGGACCGCGCGGTTCCCCGTCCAGCTCGCCCGCCAGCACCGCCTCCAGCGCGGCCACGCATTCCACCACCTCGAAGCGGTTGGCGGGCACCAGCAGAGCCTTCGAGGGTGCGTTGTAGCGGTGGTTGGCACGACCGATGCGCTGGACCAGCCGCTTGACGTTCTTGGGCGCGCCGATCTGGATCACGAGGTCCACATCGCCCCAGTCGATGCCGAGATCGAGGCTGCCGGTACAGACGATGGCGCGCAGCTCGCCCCGGACCATGGCCGCCTCCACCCGGGTCCGCTGGGTCCGGTCGAGACTGCCGTGATGGATGCCGATGGGCAGGCCCTCATCATTGGCGAGCCAGAGGTTGTGAAAGAAGATTTCCGCCTGCGCGCGGGTGTTGTGGAATATCAGCGTTGTGTTATGGCGCTTGACCTCTTCCAGCACCGCGGGGATGGCATAGGCGGCACCGCCGCCGGACCATGGCGGCACCTCTTCGGTGCGCAGCATCCGGATGTCGGGGGCGGGCCCCGGATCGGCGAGCACGACCTCGCAGGGATCGGGGTGGCGCGCCATCAGATGCGCGATGGCCGCCGGGTCTTCCACGGTGGCTGACAGGCCCACGCGTTTGAGACCGGGGCAGATCGTCTGCAACCGTGCCAGCGCCAGCATCATCTGGTCGCCGCGCTTGCTTTCCGCCAGCGCGTGGATTTCATCGATCACCACGCGTTTGAGACCCGCGAACATGCGCGGCGCGTCTTCGTAGCTGACCAACAGGGCAAGGCTTTCGGGGGTGGTCAGGAAAATATTGGGCGGCTCGGCGCGCTGGCGCTTGCGCCGGGTCGCCGTCGTGTCGCCGGTGCGTTCGTCGATGGTGATGGGCAGACGCATTTCCTCGACCGGGGTGGTCAGGTTGCGCTTGATGTCCGCGGCCAGCGCCTTCAGCGGAGAGATGTAGAGCGTATGCATGCCTTCATGGCTGCCGTCCGCGAGGTCGAGCAGCGTGGGCAGGAATCCCGACAGCGTCTTGCCCCCGCCCGTGGGCGCGATGAGCAGCAGGGCAGGCGCCTCGGCCTTGTCCAGCATGAGCTGCTGATGCGGATGGATGGACCACCCCCGGGACGAGAACCAGTCGGCAAAGAGGGGTGGCAGATCGTTCATGGCCCGAGTGTAGCGCGCCCCCGCGCGGGGGCCAGCCCCCGCACCCCCGGGATTTCAGGCCATTTGGAAGGGGGCCGAGATCACTTCACGATGACTTCGTCTTTCACGAACATATTGGCCCAGGCCCTGTCGATGAGCGGCTTGGACATTCGGTAGGGGATGCCTTCGAAGTCGCAGATGGCGATCATCTGGTCGATCAGGAAGATCGGCTGGTAGTTGGCATAGACGTTGTCGATCGTCGGATATTTGACCTTGAGCAGATGAACGAGCGCTTCCTCGTCCAGCGCCATGTTGCGCTTCTTGGCGACCATGGCGAAGATCTTGAGGAAGTTCTCCTGATTGGGGCCGTCGATCTTGATCTTGAAGAAGATACGCCGCAGGGCCGCCTGATCGAAGATCTCGTTCGGGTGGAAGTTGGTAGAGAAGATCACCAGCGTGTCGAAGGGCACTTCGAACTTTTCGCCCGACTGTAGGGCGAGGATATCCTTGCTTTCCTCCAGCGGGACGATCCAGCGGTTCACGATGCTCTGCGGCGGTTCCTTCTGGCGGCCAAGGTCGTCGACGATGAAGATGCCGCCCGTCGATTTAAGCTGCAGCGGTGCCTGATAGGTCCGTGCGGTGGGGTTGTAGACGAGGTCCAGCATGTCGAGCGACAATTCGCCGCCCGTGATTACCGTGGGGCGTTCGCAGCGCACATAACGCATGTCGTAGCGGGTGACGCGGCGCAGCGATGTCGGGTCCTGCACCTCTTCTTCGGCGGCGGAATGGACGATGGGATCGTAGACGGTGATCACCTGGCCCGCGTATTCAATGGCGCGCGGCACATAGACCTTGTCGCCGAGCGCGTCGCGGATACCGTTGGAAATGGAGGATTTGCCGTTGCCGGGCGGCCCGTACATGAGGATCGACCGGCCCGCGGACACCGCCGGGCCGAGGTGGTCGAGCAGGCTGTCGGGCAGCACGAGGTGGCCCATGGCGTCGGTCAGTTGCTGGCGGCTGATCTGCAGGTTGCGCACCGACTGGCGTTCGACCTGTTCGCGGTAGACCGACAGCGGCACCGGCATCGCGCCGAAGTATTCCGATTGCGCCAGCGCATCCAGCGCGCGCGCCTTGCCCGCATCGGTCAGCTGGTAGCCCATCTCGTTGCCGTTGTTTGCATTGAGCGTGCCGGTCGCCTCCAGCAGTTGCTGGCCGCGCGCCATGTCCACCAGTTCCTGCGTCACCTGTATCGGCAGACAGACCGCCTTTGCCAGTTCGCTGACAAGGTTCACGTTCTTGCGAAAGATCGTCTTCAGCAGGATGTCCCGCATCATGACCAGCGGAATCCGCATTTCCTCGATGGAGCGGGGCGGGGGCGGCGCCATGACGGAGGTGGACTGGACGTTCATCTGGTAACTCCTTCAAAGGCGGGGAACACAGCGCGGATTAGCAGGGGAATGTGGCGGTATTCAGGCGCCATAGACGGCCCCGAGCGCCAGATAGGCGGCCAGCGTAGCGCCGAGGGCGAGACCCATGGGAAATTTCTTGCCGCGGTTCCAGCTTTCCCAATCGGGCGCCAGCCGCCGCAGCGGCGTTCTGGCGATGCCGCGGTGGGTGATCGCGGCGGCCAGCAGCACCGCCATGAAAAGCGCCATCAGCAGCCGCAGGTCCCCCAGTGCCACATAGGGCGCCCCGGCGGCGAGGAACTTCGCGTCGCCCGCGCCCATGGTGCCGACCGCGTTCAGCATGATCCCCAATACCAGCACGATGACGCCGGCCAGCAACCGCCAGAGATAGGTCTCGAACGGGAACAGGAAGGGGCCCATCAGGATGAAGACCAGCGCCAATGCGATGACCGCCTGATTGGTGATGCGCATCTGTGCCATGTCGGTATAGGCGACATAAAGGCAGAGCGGCAGGACGAAGGGCAGGAACCACAGCGCGGTCGTGGCCGGGATCGCCATGATCTATCCGGCGTTTTCAAGGGCCCGCAGGGAGCCGACCGCCGCTTCGAAATGCTGGGGGTGCGTTTCGATCGCATCGCGCAGCAGGCCCTTGCCGGTTTCCACATCGCCCTGTTTGATCGCCGACAGCGCCATGGTGTGCAGAAGCTGCGCGCGTTCGGTCTGATCCATCGGAATGACGGGGAGCGTGTAGTCGCGCTGCGCCCCGCGCGCCAGCACGAGGTTGTTCTTGGCGGTGAAGAGCCCGCCGTCCTGCCGGATCGCATCGCCGAAGAGCCGTTCGGCGGCAGTGTAATCGCCGCGCGTCAGCTTGGAATAGCCCCAGTTGTTCAGCACCCCGGCGGGCGTTGTCGTCAGCCCCACGGCGGTTTCATAGAAACTGTCGGCCTTGGCCCATTCCTCCTTGCTGTCGGCCACGATGGCTTCGAGCCGATAGCGTTCGAAGGTCTCATGGGTGGGGGGGATGGTATTCAGCGTGGCTTCGGCCTTTGCCCAGTCCCCCGCGCGGATCAGCGCGTCGGCGTGGTTCACCCGGTCGTCTGCTGTGGCGCCGGGCATGCGCGTTACCTTGGCCCATTCGACGGCGCCCTCGGTATGGCGCTTGGCCCGGATGAGAGAGCTGGCCAATCCGCGCTGGTGGTCGATGCGCTCTGGGTCGGCCTTGACGGATCGGGTGAAATAGGTGACCGCCTCGTTCGGGTCCGCCACGGTGAGCATCACGTCCGAAAGGTTGGTCTCATCGACGACATTGACGTCCTTGAAGGCGCGTTCGACGGTCGCGTTCGCGTTTCTTTCGCCGCAGCCTGCAACGGCGGACACGCCTGCAATGCAGACGGCCAGAAGTATCGGGTGGCGCATTTTGCGTCCTTTTTCACTGCTCTCGCCGGTTACGGCAGTGGTCGGATCCGGTAATCCCCGGCCCCGCGCCGCACCAGTCTGTAATCGCTGTCCTCGGCCTCGTTCATATCAGAATTTTCCAATTTTGCGAGTGCCAACCGCAGATTGTCCCGGATTGCGTCACTTTCGCCATTGTCGAGCGCATAGGCCTTGCGGAAGACCTGTTGCGCCTCGGCGAACTTGCCGCGTTCCATCAGCACCACGCCGAGGTTGTTCCAGATTTCGGGGCGCTCCGCGTCGGCCTCCGTGGCGCGGCGCAGCAGGGTTTCGGCCTGTCCCAGCCGCCCGAGGCCGAGGTTGGCGGAGCCGAGGCCCGAAAGGATCTCTCCGGTGATGCCACCCCCGGCCAGCGCGCTGCGGTTGAAGGCTTTGATCGCCAGTTCGAACTCCCCCGCTTCGATCAGGCGGTGGCCCACTTCCACGCCGTCCTCCATCGCCGCCCCGGTCGCGACACCGGGGGCGAAGGGCCCTTCGCCAGATGCGGGAAAGCCGCCCGAAGAACAGGCGGCCAATCCGATGAGGATGAAGAGGCAGGCGGCGCTGCGTGCCGCCTGCCTGAACTGCATGTTGATTATTGGCCTGCTCCGCCCATTTTTCCCAGTTGCGTGATGCCGTGCACGGAAGGGCCGACCAGAATGATCAGCAGCGGCGGCACCGTCAGCATCATTGTGGCGAGGGTCATCTTGGTTGGCAACTTGTTTGCCGCTTCCTCGGCGCGCATCACGCGCTTGTCGCGCATTTCGCCGGCATAGACCCGGAGGGCATCCGCGATCGAGGTGCCGAAAGCCGCCGACTGGATCAGCACGGTCACGAAGGAAGACACGTCCTGCACGCCGCAGCGTTCGCCCATGTCGTTGAGAACGCTGATCTTGTCCTTGCCGGCCTTCATCTCGTAGGCGACGATTTCAAACTCGTCCGCCAGCGCCTTGTAGGAGGCGCGCAATTCACGCGCCACCCGCACGATGCACTGATCCAGCGACTGGCCCGCTTCGACACAGACGAGCATCATGTCCAGCGCATCGGGAAAGCCGCGCTCGATCTCCTGCTTGCGCGTCTCGGCGCGGCGGTTGACCCAGTATTTCGGCAGGAAATACCCGATGCCGCCGGGGCCCACGGTGTACATCATGGTCTTCTGGGTGCTCAGGCCTTCGCCGCCGCCCAGAAAGTTGACGTAGACGATCCCCAGCACCAGCCCCAGGATACCCAGCGCCATCTGCGCAAAGTAGAAGATGCGGACCGCGTCGCGTGACTGATAGCCCGCCTGCCGCAGCAGAAGTTGCTTGGCGCTCAGCTCGTTCACGTCCTCGGGTTCGAGGAACTTGGCGAATTTCTGAAGCTGTTCGTTCCGGTCAGACTGACGCAGCTGCTTCTTGCCCTCCGCCGTGTTCGGCACGGAGGAGGCGCGTTTGAGCTTGGCCAGAGGATCCTCGGGCTGGCGCAGCATCATCAGCAGGGTGATCGCGATGAGAACGATCCCCAGCGCGCCCGCGATGATGATCAGCCCCAGAGGGCCGAGAACCTCGGTCGCGCGGGCGTTGAGTTCGAGCAGGATGTCCATTCTTCGAAACCTCTCAGACCTTGATGTCGGTCAGCACGCGCATGACCAGCAGGTTCACCGCAAGGAAGATCCCCACGAGGAAGCAGGCGGGGATGAAGAGCGCGTGATCGCGCACTTCGTCGTAGTAGTTGGGATCGCCCACGTTGATCACGATCAGCGCGAGGATCGGGAAGGCGGAAAGGAACTTGCCGGACCATTTCGCCTCTGCCGTGATTGCCTTTACCCGGCGGAACAGGCGAAAGCGCGCCCGGATCACCTTGGCCAGCCCCGCAAGGATTTCCGCAAGGTTGCCGCCCGATTGCTGCTGGATCGTCACGGCGACGGCGAGAAAGCGCAGATCCTGCATGTCGAGCCGTTCGGCCATGTCTTTCAGCGCTTCGCCCACGTCCCGGCCATAGGCGGATTCGTCCGCGATGACCCCGAATTCGGACGCCAGTGGGTCCTGCACCTCTTTCGAGACGATGGAGATCGCATTGCTGAAAGGATGGCCCACCCGCAGGCTGCGCACCATCAGTTCGACGGCGTCGGGCAATTGCTCTTCGATCATGGCCATGCGCTTGTTGGCCTTCGAAGAGATCCAGAAATAGACCCCGCCCACGCCGATGACGACGCTGAGCATGGCGCGCACCCCCGGTTCGGTGCTGGTGCCGATGGTCAGCCCCATGAAAGCGGCGGCGGAAACGCCACCCATGATCATGATGAGCTGCTTTGGCGTGAAGGCGATGGCCGCTTTCTGCGCCTTTTCGGCCAGCAGCGAATAGAGCGGGATGGATTTCGCCTTCATGTGCTGCTGCATTTCCTTGCGCAGCTTGTCCAGCACCTCTTCACGGCGGGTGCCTTTTTCCAGCATCTCAAGGCGGCGGTTTACCCGGCTGTTGAGGCTGATCGACTTGCCGAAGGCGACAAGATAGAGCCCCTCGACGAGGACGAGAACGCCCACGAAGATCAGGCCATAGATGATGGGTTCGGCGCTCATGTCCTGTTCCTTACTGGGCCGCGACGGGTTCGTAGATGGACGAGGGCAGGTCATAGCCCCACATCCGGAAGCGTTCGGCGAAATGGCTGCGCACGCCGGTGGCCGTGAAATGCCCGATGATCTTGTTTTCGGGCGTCAGCCCCACGCGCTGGTAGCGAAAGATTTCCTGCATGGAGATCACGTCGCCTTCCATGCCGGTAATCTCGGTGATGGAGGTCATGCGGCGCGAACCGTCCTGCAGGCGGCTGGCCTGCACGATGAGGTTCACGGCGCTGGAGATCTGGCTGCGCACCGCCTTCAACGGCATTTCGATGCCCGCCATGGCGATCATGTTCTCAAGGCGCGACACCCCGTCCCGGGCGGAGTTGGCGTGGATCGTCGTCATCGAGCCATCATGGCCGGTGTTCATGGCCTGCAGCATGTCGATTACTTCCTCGCCGCGCGTCTCGCCCACGATGATGCGGTCAGGGCGCATCCGCAGCGCGTTCTTGAGGCAGTCGCGCGGCGATACCTCGCCCTTGCCTTCGACGTTGGGCGGGCGGCTTTCCATGCGGCCCACATGCGTCTGCTGAAGCTGCAGTTCGGCGGTGTCCTCGATCGTCAGGATGCGTTCGGAGTTGTCGATGAAGGACGACAGCGCGTTCAGCGTCGTGGTCTTGCCCGACCCGGTGCCGCCCGACACGATGATATTGAGCCGCGTGGCCACCGCTGCCTGAAGATAGGCGGCCATTTCTTCCGAAAAGGCACCGAAAGCCACCAGATCGTCGATGCCCAGCTTGTCCTTCTTGAACTTCCGGATCGACACGAGGCTGCCGTCCACCGCGACGGGCGGCACCATGGCGTTGAAGCGCGAGCCGTCCTTCAGACGGGCGTCCACGTAGGGGTTGCTTTCGTCCACCCGGCGGCCCACCGCGCTGACAATCTTGTCGATGATCCGCAGCAGGTGCCTTTCATCCTTGAAGGTCACGTCCGTCAGTTCGAGCTTTCCGCCCCGCTCCACGAAGATCTGCTGGGGGCCGTTCACAAGGATGTCGTTGACGGTCTCGTCCTTCAGCAGGGTCTCCAACGGGCCAAGGCCTGTGACCTCATCGTAGAGTTCGGAATTCAGCGTCATGCGGTCTTCGCGGTTCAGCACGATGCCCTTCTCGGCGAGGATCTCCACCGCGATGGCGTTGATTTCCTGCCGCAGGTCCTGCTCGCTCGCATGTTCGAGCGCGCTGAGGTTCAGGTTGTCCAGCAGCGCCCGGTGCAGTTCCAGCTTGATGTCGCTCATCCGCTGCTTGCGCTTGAGGTCCCGGTCCAGCGGCGCTGCCATGGCGGGGGCGGCGACACGGCGCATGCTTGCGACGGGCTGGGGCGCCGCCTTCGGTGCCGCCGTCGCAATGGGCGTAACCGTTGCCGGCTTTTCCTGCTTCGGGGCAGGGGCCGCGCCGCCGGGTTTCTTGTACTTGGAAAACATCAAACGCTCACTTTCTGCAGGGGGGATCAGGCAGCCTTCGCCTCATCGCCCTTGAGGTCATGGATAGAGGCTGCAAGTTTCGCGATTTCGCGCCGCAGCGGGTTCTTCGCCGCCGAATTGGCCAGCGGCAGACCGTGGTCATTGGCCTGCGTGATCTGCTTGCCGCCGTCGGGCAGTTGTACGTCGATGGAGATGGAGAGGGACTCCGCCATCCGCTTCACCCGGCCCTTGGCGCTCAGATCGGTGAACTTGGGCGCCCGGTTGAGAACATAGCGCAGCTTTTCCACCGGCAGATCCTCCGACTGGAGCGCCCGCTTGAACCGCAGGACGTTCTGGGCGCAGCGCATGTCCAGTTCGAGCGTGGCGAAATAGATATGCGCCGTGTTCAGCACCGTCTCGCTCCACTGGACGAGCGTCGACGGCATATCGACGACGACATAATCGAACTGCTCGCGCGCCATGGTCAGAACCCGCTCCACGTCTTCCGCGCCGATCAGGTCCAGCGGCAGCATCTCGGTCGGGGCGGTCAGCACATGCAGCTTCTCGTTGTAGGTCTGCAGCGACTGGCCAAAGGTCTCCTCGTCCATGTTCTCGGTGTCCGACAGCATTTCAAAGACCGCCTCGCGCCGGGGCAGGTCGAGGAAGGTCGCGACAGCGCCATATTGCAGATCGAGGTCCAGCAGGCAGACCGAGGGCGGGTTCTTCTTGTCGGCGGTCGCCAGTTCCCACGCAAGATTCACCGCCATGGTGGTGGCGCCGGTGCCGCCCGCCAGCCCGTGCACGACGATCACGGCGCCGTCCTTCTGGGCGCCCGCCTTCAGGTGCGGCGTCTGGCCTTCGTCGCGCGGGGCCTCTTCGGCGGTGCGCAGCTTTTCGATCGCCTGGCCCAGTTCGCCTTCGGGCAGCGGATAGGGCACGAATTCATCCGCCCCCTGCCGCAGCAGCGAATGCAGCGACGCGGTGGTCACATCCTCGGCGATCAAGATCACCTTGATGCCCCGCGCCTTGGCCTGGGTGACGATCTCGGTCATCAGCACGAGGTTCTGCTCGTCGGATTCGTCCATCGCCAGCGCGATGAATTCCAGCGAAGCGGCTTCGTCCTGGCCGAAAAAGGCCAGCGCCTCGGCAAAGCCCAGATCGCCCCAGCTTTCACCAAGGGCGGCTTCCATGTCCTCGATCAGCAGGTCGAAGTTCTGCACGTCCCGGCTGACGGTACATGCGATGATCGGTGTTGTTTCAGGTCGTGGCGTATCGCTGCTCATAGCCTTCTCATCCTTCGTAACCGAGGGATCCGGGGGAGGTCATGCACCGATCTTCTGTCGCGTCGGCCGCCCGCTGATCCCGTGGCCGCGACGGTCGCGGCACACATCTGTCCTATGAGGCAGGTTTTCGCAGGAGTTTGAGGCAGGAATGGGGCCAGAATACCTCTAT
>NZ_LWGH01000058.1:0-309 GCF_001635395.1 Sulfitobacter sp. HI0129
TAAGGATAGGGATCGCCTGGGCAGGGAAGCCAACATCTCATCGACATCGAGCGCATATCGGTTCAGTAGGAAGGTGTCAGGTTTTCGGCGGATCTCGTAAAACTTCACCGTCGTGGGCGGATCTTCCAACGCCCTGACGACAGCATATTTGACTGCCAGCGGGCACCTCATCCCGAAGACAACCTCCTCCAATTCGATCGGAGAGTCCTGTGCACCGCGTCGACCGATGAGCCGCCATTCTTTCTCGTAGCGCCAGTCCCGAGCTTTCTTCAGAAGCACAGCGTCGTCGACGACCTGGCGGGCGCCGCG
>NZ_LWGH01000059.1:0-500 GCF_001635395.1 Sulfitobacter sp. HI0129
ATCCAGTCTTTCGCAACATCGACGCCGATGTAGGTTTGGGGCAAAGTCACTGTCCTGTCCTTGATATTCGGGGTCGGCACTACGGGCGCCCCTTGCAACTGTTCAGGTTCAAATGGCGACGGCGCAAATGGGCCCCTTGCTACTCAGCGGGATCTACCTCCCCGGGATGGAACGGGGTCCCACCTGCGTTCCCAGTATGCCCGACCTTGAACACACAAGGATGGAGCATCATGAGCAAGACAACGAACAAGTATTCCCCTGAAGTGCGCGAGCGAGCGGTTCGCGTGGTTCTAGATAATGAGGGTCCGCATGAGAGCCGCTGGTAGAAGGTGCAGCGATTCTACACAAGCAATGATGAGCGTGAAAGTGTGGCTTAATCGCTCGCGTGAATGAGGTTTCTTAAGTTTCCCGGACGTCTTCTCCGCCTAATCTCTTCAGCCGCGCGAGTTGGGCAAGCATCTTGGCTCCGGTGTCCGCCGTGCCAGATGCGGAGGGGTCCA
>NZ_LWGH01000060.1:0-303 GCF_001635395.1 Sulfitobacter sp. HI0129
CTCAACGTCACCTATCCCATCGTGAGGGACGAGTTCGACGCCTTCTGCGAGGGCAAGTCCCATGTGCTCGTGGTGGAGGAGGGCCAGCCTGATCATATCGAGCAACAGCTTGCCAGCTATCTTTACAGGGCGGGGCGCTCCGTCAAGCTGCATGGCAAGGACGTCCTGCCGATGGCGGGGGAATATACCGGGCAGATCATGCTGGATGGGCTGACGACATTTCTGAAAGAAGCGGCCCCGGCACTGTTGCCCGGCAATGTACGCGCTCCGAATGCCGAAGCGCCCGAGATACCCGATCTGTCC
>NZ_LWGH01000061.1:0-319 GCF_001635395.1 Sulfitobacter sp. HI0129
CTTCGACGTGAACGGCCTTGGCGCAGGGGGCACCGGCAAGTCCTGTGTCGTCGATCCGACGTCCATGGTGCTGCACCAGTCCGCGGGGCAAGAGGACATGTTCCCGATCGAGGTCGATCTGTCCATGGTCCGCCGCCAGCGCGAGACCGGCATGAAGGGTCTGGGGCAGGTCCTGAAATCCTTCCGGGATCGCCCGATCGATTTTTCGGTCTATGATCGTAACAGCGGTGCGGATGCATTTCTCAAGACGCTGGGGCCGCTTGCCGTGCCCCATCAGGGTACCCGCGCCGGTCTGCATGTCGACGTTCCGGCCCAGTCC
>NZ_LWGH01000062.1:0-454 GCF_001635395.1 Sulfitobacter sp. HI0129
TCCTCGGTTACCGGCCCAAGGACAATGCCGAACAATTCGCCGAAGAGGTTCTGGCGCAGACCGATGCCCCGGATGTGACCGACCCCGGCGAGATGTGCCACGGCGGCCCCTTCGCCAAGGTGGATCTGGGCCAGAGCGGTCTGGCGCAGATGAACATCGTGGACGACCGAAAGAAGACCTGATGCGGCCCGCCCCCGCCGCCCGTGCATGGTGCAGGCGGCGGGACGCTCCGCGGGGAGTATTTGAAAAAGGGTGAAGGGGCGGCTCAGACCGACAGGTAGGCGTCGCGGATTTCGGGCTGCGCCTTGAGTTCGGCAAGGCTGCCCGCGAACTTCGCGGAGCCATGTTCGATGATCACCACGGCATCGGCCACGGCCTGTGCGAAATGCAGGTTCTGTTCGGAGAGCAGCACCGTCAGGCCCTCGGTCTTGAGCTGCAGGATAATCCTCGCCAT
>NZ_LWGH01000063.1:0-327 GCF_001635395.1 Sulfitobacter sp. HI0129
GTGCCGCCGGTGATCAGCGTGAGCAAGAAGTTTGCCACGACCGCGCCAAGGATGCCGAGAACGATATTCATGATCAGCCCCATGTCTGATTTCATGATCTTCTCTGCGATCCAGCCGGCGATGCCGCCAACGATGATGGCTGCGAACCAACCCAAACCTGTCATGACAAATTCTCCCTTCGATATGTCGCACGGATAACCCGATGCGTTACCGAATGTTCCGCCATGCCACCGAAACGGTCAACAAATTTCCGCTTTGCGTCAATCGCGCAGCAATTCGTTGATCGAGGTCTTCGACCGCGTCCGTTCGTCCACCCGCTTCACGATG
>NZ_LWGH01000064.1:0-319 GCF_001635395.1 Sulfitobacter sp. HI0129
CGGATCGCTGGGGTAAACGCCCAGAATCTCCAGCATATTGGTGAAGTAGTTCAACTCTTCCAATGCGCGCTGAACCGCCGGGTCATCCGGATGCCCTTCGATATCGGCATAGAACTGTGTGGCGGTGAACGAACCGCCCACCATGTAGCTCTCCAGCTTGGTCATGTTGACACCATTGGTCGCAAATCCCCCCATGGCCTTGTAGAGCGCGGCGGGGATGTTGCGCACTTCGAAGACGAAGGTCGTCAGCATGTTTTCGCCCCGGCGCGTACCGTCCAGTTCGGGCGCCATGAGCAGGAAGCGCGTGGTGTTATGTTCG
>NZ_LWGH01000065.1:0-300 GCF_001635395.1 Sulfitobacter sp. HI0129
CGCAATGCTGGGCCGGTCGCCCGCGACATAGTCCCCCATTAGGGCATGTTCGTTCAGATAGGCGCCACAGGCCGCCATATTCTCCGGCACCTTCGCAGTCATGTCGTCGAAGCTTTCCTGCCGGGTGGCCCAGCGTGAGCCTCGCATCCTGTGAGCGTGGGCCACATGCATCGTCGAGGCGAGGTAATACATGACGCCCCGGACATGCGCGGCCAGCACGGGATCCTCCGGCAGAAGACCCCCTCCGGGGGCGATGGCCGCGATGTAATCAAGAAGCGCGCCCGTTTCGGTCAGCCTTGT
>NZ_LWGH01000066.1:0-339 GCF_001635395.1 Sulfitobacter sp. HI0129
CAGGCTCACATAGGGGATATGGTATGACGGGCCGACCAGACAGAAATAGTCCTGTTCCTGAGCAAGTTGCAGTTGTGCAAGCGCGATGGCAGGCACCACAGAGCCATCCACGGGCGCGGGCGTAGGGCCGGGAACAATCGTATTCATTTGATTGATAAACACCGGCAAGGGGCGCGCGAGGCCGTAGGTTTGCGCCTGTGCCTCCAAATCGCTTCGGAGTGTGGTATTCAGGGTAACATAGGCGGCCTGAGTGGTGCCGTTGTTTTGGTTGCTTTCACCAATATCAAGAAGCAACGCAGCTACACTAAAAGGTTGTCCCGCAGTGTTGGCAACACTTGA
>NZ_LWGH01000067.1:0-366 GCF_001635395.1 Sulfitobacter sp. HI0129
AATAGGTACGCCATTGCCCCTCGACCGCCATGGCGATCTGTTCGTCGGAAATACGGTCGAAGTCCCATTCATGATGGGCCGCGATATTTTCGACGATATCGATGGGGTGGATGTCTTCTTCAAGGTACTGCTCGGACAGGGCCATTTCGTCACCTCTATATATTCGACCAGCGTAGGAGCTGTCAGCCGCCCCCATCGCTAGGTGCTTTTGCTACAGGGCGTGTGACCGTGCACATGCCCTACAAGATATGGTGGGGGTAAAAGTAGGGTTCTGGCAACCCTTTTTCTGGGGATAACCACGAATGTTGGGGGATAACCGCAATAAGCTGTGGACGGAATCGTCACGACCACAACATACGGGATAGG
>NZ_LWGH01000068.1:0-17025 GCF_001635395.1 Sulfitobacter sp. HI0129
GCGCCCCGGCAGGGGATAGGGGATGCGCAGTTTGAGGGAGGCACAGATGTCCCAGTTCGATCCCGACGAGGTGCTCGCCACCGCTTCCGCTTCCCCGGGGCGGCGCTTTCTGGGGCTGGGCTCGCTGCTGATGCTGGGTCTCATGGTGATCTACGTGGCCCTCGCGCGCCCGCCCGCCTTTGGCTGGCAGCTCTTTCTGCTCGCGCTGGGTATCGCCGCCATCGCCTCCGCCGAGGCGATGCGCCGCTCCACCGCCAGCCGGGTGGAGCTGACACCCACCGAACTGCGCGACGGCGACGGGACGGTGATCGCCCGCACCGAAGACATCATCGGGCTTGACCGGGGCTTTTTCGCCTTCAAACCCTCCAACGGCTTCCTGCTGAAAACCTCCGCCGCCGCCGGGCCGCGCAGCTGGCGCCCGGGCCTGTGGTGGCGCATGGGCCGCCGCATCGGCATCGGCGGGATGACCCCCGGCAACCAGACCAAGTTCATGTCGGAAGTGATCGCCGCCCTCATGGCCGAACGCCGGGGCGATCTGCCCCCGCTCGGGCGCTGAATACCGCTGCCCGGACCCTTTTCAGCGCGTTGCCCGCGGGGGCGCTGCAGCGGACGCCGCGGTAATATTTGAAAAACCTTTGTTAATCAATGGCTTGGGTTCCCCGCGGGGAACCCCCGGCCTCAGGCACCGCTGCCGGGGTTCCACAGCACCTGCGGGGCATAGCGCGGGCGGGTGAAGACGCGATTGTGGATCTTGCGCTGTTCCAGCCCGGTCTTGAAGGGCGGATCGTATATGTTCCAGGTCTCCACCACGATCACGCGTTCCTTGTCGGGCATCACGGGCAGGACGGAATGCCAGTTGGCGACCATCGCGTCCGTCAGCGGCTGCGGCCCGCCCCGGGTCTGCGACCAGTCAGTGAAGAACTTGTTGCTCGCCGCGTCGAACCACAGCGAACTGACCCGCAACGAGGTGCCGCCCGAAGGCGCCGTCAGATAGGCCAGCAGCGAATGGGTCCCGTTGAGATAGGCGTCGTCAATCGGCACGGTTTCACGAGAGATCGCATCGCCGATGGTATAGGCCGCCTTCTGGTTCACACTGTACTGATGAAACGTGTGAAAGATCGAGAACATGGCGAGGAAGGCCCAGAACATCACCGGCAGGATGATCATCGCCTCGATGGCGATGGTGCCGTCCTCACCCCTTGCAAAGCGGCGCAGGGCACGGGCCGCGCGGGCGGCAATGGGATAACGGTGCTGCATCAGTTCGGCTCCTGCACGAAGGCGGCGATGGAGGTCATGCGCGCCCGGCCCGACCCGTCCTTTTCCAGCTCGTAGCCCAGGCCGCTGCTGGGAAAGACGGGGCGGAATTTTACGCAGGCGCGCAGGATCATCATCTGGTGTTCCAGCCCCACGGTGAACCCGCGCACCGGCTCCACCGGCTTGGAGGTGTCGACACAGTCGGGCGTCGCGTCGAAGGCCGCGAAGTTGCGCGGATCGAGCGTCGCCATTTCCAGCCGCAGGGTCGTCTCGCAATCGTCGAGAAAGCCGGAATAGGTGCAGATCATCCGTTTCAGATCGTCATGCTTGAACGGAACGTTGGTGTTGAGCCGCACGTAGCGCACCGTCATGTCGAGCCCCCGGTCAAGGAACATGTGCCGGACGGAGTAGAGCCCCATTTCCACCGACATCAGGAAGGCGGTGAAGAGCAGCGGCACGAAGATCACGAATTCCAGCAGCAACACGCCGCCTTCCTCGTCCCGGCCGAACCGCCGGAGCCATCGGGGCATGATACGCGTCATAGGGTCAGCCTCAGCTGGTTGATCTGCCGGGCGATGGCGGAAAAGGCGTCCTTGATCTCAACCCCTTCGACGCGGAAGAAATGGCTGGGCGAAGAGGCGCAGCTGCGCATCACGTCGGCGCCCCGGTCATTGACCTCGAACCCGATGGACCAGATCACGATCCGGTTGGCCTTGGCCGCGTTGCAGATCGAGTCGAGCATCGCATCGGCCTGCCACGAGTAGTATTTGTAATAGCGCCACTTCGGATGGTCTTCGGACCGCACGTAGTTCCGCAGATACCAGTTCAGCGGGTACTTGCTCCAATGTTCATGGTGGCGCCTGTCGGTCTGGTAGTAGTTGTTGTTGATCCGCATGGTATGCACGTTCTGGCCGTCGGTCATCAGCACGACGGTTTTCAGCGTATCGCTGTCGCCATAGGCGGCGGGACGGTTGGCGAAGACCGGATCGCTCTGGCCCGCGCTGGCAAGCGTGGAGTTGATCGGGCGGAAGGACGGGTCCAGCATCGCCACGCCCCATTTCATACCGATATGGATGGAGGTGTTGGCACGCGGCTGGAACTGGTCGATCTGGCCTTTGAGCGCGGTGGCATTCTGCGAAAAGGCGGTGATCTTTTCGTAGGATCGCTTGGGGCAGCCGGGGTTGTCGATCGTGTCCTGCCGGTCGTCCCTGCCGTTCCAGTAATAGCCCGCATCGAAGTGCTGCATGTGCTCGTAGCTCTTCGTCGTGCTGATCGTGGTCTCGTCGAAGTCCGCCGTTTCGAAATCCACGCAGTAGGAATAGGCGTGTTTGTCGACGATGTTGAGCTGGTCGAAGATCGGCTGGCCCGCGTTCACCTGCGCCGTATAGGGCACCACGTTGATCGATATGAGATCCTCGTTGCCCTTCTTGATCACCGTGTCGATGAACACCCCGGCGGCGTCGCGCAGGTTGGCCATCTTGCCGTTGCTGCGCATGGAGCCGGAAATGTCGAGCACGAGCGAAATCTCGACCTTGTTGACCTTCTCCTCCGCCGCGGCGATGGCCGGAATGGTGAGCTTCGGCACTCCGAGGTCATCCATGAACTGGGTGTTCATGCTGGTCGTGGCATCCACGGTCACGGTCTTGTAGTTGAGGCCCTGATCGACGGTGACATTGGCCACATATCCGGCCATGCCGCTCTTGGCGAAATAATCATAGACCACATCTTTGGCGTCGCGGGTCTGGTCGAGGTCGGCAGCGGCCAGAACGGCGCGGTCCGATACCGCCTGTATCCGGGTGCGTTCCATTTCGTGGCGCATCAGATCGACGCCGATCCCCCCCACCATGAGCATCATCAGGATCATGAAACAGGCAAAAATCGTTACGGTGCCCTCCTCTGCCGCCGCGAAGCGGCGCAAGCGGGCCGCGCGCCGGTGGGGCGGGGCCGGTGGGGCGGACATTCTGTCTGCGATCATCGTTCACCTCTCGATCCCGGCACGGGATGCCGGGGCGGATTCGCGGGATTAACCTTGCTTGGGTATGCTCTCCAATCTTGGCGTTAGTGGGGCGTCACCAAGGCGGTGCCGGACGGGAGTGCGGCGTAAAGAGGCAACGAAACAGAGAAAAGCGCGACATCGTTTCCCGTTAGGAAACAGTGAATCAAACACGCTGTGGCAAACGGGGCGAAATCGGGCCGCAAGGGCCCGGGGCACGCGCCGGGCGCTTTACGGTCGCGCAATGTCTCCGCTGCGCTTAGGCTGGGGCCAGAAAGCGCCGGCACGAGTCGCAGCGTGGCTGCACACCGGCAAGACGAACCAACAGGAGAAACAGATGGATTCCACCAACGAGCCGAGTTTCCGCGACAGTGTCGACATCATGTTCAACCGGGCCGTCGCGCTGATGGACCTCGCCCCGGGTCTCGAAGAGAAGATCCGCGTCTGCAACGCGACCTATACCGTGCGTTTCGGCGTGCGCCTGCGCGGCCGCATCCAGACCTTCACGGGCTACCGCTCGGTCCATTCCGAACATATGGAACCGGTCAAGGGCGGGATCCGCTATTCGCTCAACGTGAACCAGAACGAGGTGGAGGCGCTGGCGGCGCTGATGACCTATAAATGCGCGCTGGTGGAGGCGCCCTTCGGCGGCTCCAAGGGCGGGCTCTGCATCGATCCGCGCGAATACGAGGAACACGAGCTTGAACTCATCACCCGGCGCTTCGCCTACGAGCTGATCAAGCGCGACATGATCAACCCGGCCCAGAACGTGCCCGCCCCCGACATGGGCACCGGCGAGCGCGAGATGGCCTGGATCGCGGATCAGTACAAACGCATGAACACCACCGACATCAACGGCGTGGCCTGCGTGACCGGCAAGCCCATCAACGCGGGCGGTATCCAGGGCCGGACGGAGGCGACGGGGCGCGGGGTGCAATACGCGCTACACGCCTTCTTCAACGACGAGAAGGGCATGGAGAAGGCGGGCCTTACCGGGACGCTGGAGGGCAAACGCGTGGTGGTGCAGGGCTTGGGCAACGTGGGGTATCACGCCGCCAAGTTCCTCAGCGAGGAAGACGGCTGCATCATCACCACCATCATCGAACGGGACGGCGCGCTGCACGATCCCGATGGCCTGAAGGTGGAGGCGGTGCACCAGTGGATCCAGAAGCACGGCACCGTGAAGGGCTTCCCCGGCGTGACCTGCGAACCCGACGGGGCGAAGCTGCTGGAAACGGAATGCGACATCCTGATCCCCGCAGCGCTCGAAGGGGTGATCAACATGGGCAACGCGAAACGCATCCAGGCCCCCCTGATCATCGAGGCCGCGAACGGCCCCGTCACGGCGGGTGCTGACGAGGTGCTGCGCAAGAAGGGCACGGTCATCGTGCCGGACATGTATGCCAACGCCGGCGGCGTGACCGTTTCCTATTTCGAATGGGTCAAGAACCTGAGCCACATCCGCTTTGGCCGGATGCAGCGCCGGGCCGAGGAATCGCGCCACCGGCTGGTGGTGGACGAACTGGAACGGCTGAGCGCCGACAAGGGGCTGGGCTGGACCCTGAGCCCGGACTTCAAGGAAAGATACCTACGTGGCGCGGGGGAGCTGGAACTGGTGCGCTCGGGTCTCGATGACACCATGCGCACCTCCTATACCTCCATGGCCGATGTCTGGCACGGGCGGGACGATGTGGATGATCTGCGCACCGCCGCCTACCTCGTATCGATCGGCAAGGTCGCGGCAAGCTACCGCGCCAAGGGGCTCTGACAGGGGCGGGCGGTGCCGTTGGCGCGCCGCCCCCTCCTTCCAGATGGTTCAAATCCCCGCCGGAGGCATCCGCCGGCTCCCTCAGCCGGTGCGCTCTCGGTCGGCACGGCCCGGCGTCTGCGAGCGAAAACAATGCGGAAACGACGAAGCCTGTCGGAAACCGGCCTGTCTGAGCGGTGCCGCATTGATACCGCTGGACGGGGAAGCTAGCCTTTCAGGGGCGAGGCGATGACGAGGGCATAAGATGCGGTTTTCCGGTTTGCGCGTTCTGCGCGAGGGGCTGACAGGCAACAAGGGCTGGGCGCCCCATTGGCGCGATGCCGAACCCAAGGCTCAGTATGACGCGATCATCATCGGCGGCGGCGGCCACGGGTTGTCCACCGCCTATTACCTTGCCCGCGAACACGGGCTGACCAATGTCGCGGTGCTGGAAAAGGGCTATCTGGGCGGCGGCAACGTCGGGCGCAACACGACGATCGTGCGGGCCAACTACTTCCTCGAAGGCAATTCGCAGTTCTATTCCCATTCGCTCAAGCTCTGGGAGGGGCTGGAGGAGGAATTGAACTACAACGTGATGCACAGCCAGCGCGGCCTGATCAACCTCTTCCACTCCGACGGGCAGCGCGACGCCTTCGCGCGCCGGGGCAACGCGATGATCAATCAGGGCGACGACGCGGTGCTGCTCGACCGCGAGGGGGTGCGCCGCTATCTGCCCTATCTCGATTTCGACAATGTGCGCTTTCCCGTCTACGGCGGGCTGCTGCATCCGCGCGGCGGCACCGCGCGCCACGATGCCGTGGCATGGGGCTATGCCCGGGGGGCCGACCGGCTGGGCGTCGATCTGATCCAGCGCTGCGAGGTCACCGGCATCGACATCGAGAACGGCGCGGTGCGCGGGGTCCAGACCACGCGCGGGGCCATTCGCGCGAAGAAGGTGGCCATCGTCACCGCCGGACGTTCCGGTCAGGTGGCGGCGATGGCGGGCATGCGCCTGCCCATCGAAAGCCATGTGTTGCAGGCCTTCGTGACCGAGGGGCTGAAACCCTGCATCGATCACGTGGTGAGCTTCGGCATGGGGCATTTCTATATCAGCCAGTCGGACAAGGGCGGGCTGGTCTTCGGCGGGGATCTGGATTTCTACGCCTCCTACGCGCAGCGCGGCAACCTGCCCATGGCCGAACATGTGATGGAGGCGGGCATGACGCTGATGCCGATGATCGGCAAGGCCAAGGTCCTGCGGTCCTGGGGCGGCATCATGGACATGACGCCCGACGGCTCGCCCATCATCGACAGGACGGAGACCGAGGGGCTCTTTGTCGATTGCGGCTGGTGCTATGGCGGGTTCAAGGCGGTGCCCGGATCGGGCTTTGCGCTGGCGCATCTGATGGCGACCGGGCGGCCCCATGCTTCGGCCGAGCGGTTCCGGCTGGACCGGTTCCGCACCGGGCGCGGCCTGATGGACGAGGAGGGGACGGGTGCCCAGCACAACCTGCATTGATCGGCGCATTCGCCGGAGCCTCCGGCGGGAGTATTTGCGAAAGGGTGAAGGGGCGGTCTGCGT
Organism: Sulfitobacter sp. HI0129; assembly: GCF_001635395.1. Classification (NCBI taxonomy): domain Bacteria; kingdom Pseudomonadati; phylum Pseudomonadota; class Alphaproteobacteria; order Rhodobacterales; family Roseobacteraceae; genus Sulfitobacter; species Sulfitobacter sp. HI0129. The sequence continues at coordinate 6,577 of NZ_LWGH01000068.1, forward strand.
CCGCTTCAGGAGGGAGAGGGCATGAGGATCGATTGTCCGAATTGCGGCACGCGCGACCGGCGCGAGTTCTATTATCAGGGTGCGGCGGTGGCGCTGGAGCGGCCCGCGCCCGACGCCGGGGCGGAGGTCTGGGACGCCTATCTGCACCTGCGCGAGAACCCGGCGGGGCGCACGCGCGACCTGTGGCAGCATGATGGCGGCTGCGGCGTCTGGTTGGTGGTGACGCGCGATACAGCGACCCATGAGATTTTCGAGGTGACCCGGGCCAGCGACGTGGCGGAGGGTGCCCGATGAGGATTTCCGGCAAGGGGCGGATCGACCGGTCGCGCCCGGTGAGTTTTCGCTTTGACGGCAACCGCTACGAGGGGTTCGAGGGCGATACCGTCGCCTCGGCCCTGCTGGCCAGCGGCGTGCGCCTGATGGGACGGTCCTTCAAGTATCATCGCCCGCGCGGCGTGCTGACCGCCGGGAGCGAGGAGCCCAATGCGTTGATCACCACCGGGCGCGGCGCCGGGCGCACGCCCAATGTGCGCGCCACGGTGCAGGAGGCCTATTCCGGGCTGGAGGCGCGGTCGCAGAACGCCTGGCCCTCGCTCGGTTTCGATGTGCTGGCGGTCAACGATCTTGCCGCGCCGTTCCTCGGGGCCGGGTTCTATTACAAGACCTTCATGTGGCCCCGGCGGTTCTGGGAAGCGGTTTATGAACCTGCGATCCGCCGGGCCGCTGGCCTGGGCGCGCTGAGCGGCGCGCATAACCCCGACCGCTATGAACGCGCCTTTGCCTTTTGCGACCTGCTGGTCATCGGCGCGGGCCCCACGGGGTTGATGGCGGCGCTGACAGCGGCGGAGGCGGGGGCAGATGTGATCCTCGCCGATGAGGATTTCCTGCCCGGCGGGCGGCTCAATGCCGAAACGGTGGAAGTGGACGGAAAGCCGGGCCATGAATGGGCGGCGGAGGTCGTGGCGCGCCTGCGGTCCATGGACAACGTGCGCGTGATGACCCGCACCACCGTGACCGGGGTCTACGACGGCGGCACCTATGGCGCGCTGGAGCGGGTGAACCTGCATCGCGGCGACCGGCCCGAGACCGCGCCGCTGGAATGTTTCTGGCGCATCGTTGCACGCCGGGCGGTGCTGGCCGCGGGCGGGCTGGAGCGGCCCATCGCCTTTCGCAACAACGACCGCCCGGGCATCATGATGGCCGGGGCGGTGCGCAGTTACCTCAACCGGTGGGGGGTCAGCCCGGGCCGGCGCGTCACCGTCTTCGGCAACAACGACGATGCCCATCGCACGGCACATGATCTGGCGGCGGCGGGGGTGCATGTGGCGGCGCTGATCGATGCCCGACCCGACATTGCATTGCCCGATGCGCCCTTTCCGGTCTATCGCGGCGCGCAGGTGTGCAATTCGGCGGGCCGCAAGGAGTTGGAGAGCATCACCCTGCAGTCGGCCAGCGGGATGCAGACCATCCAGACCGACTGCCTCGCCGTGTCGGGCGGCTGGAACCCGACGGTGCATCTGACCTGTCATCTGAACGGGCGCCCCGTCTGGCAGCCTGACATTCAGGCCTTTGTGCCCGATGCCGGGGCGGTGCCGGGGCTGAGGGCCGCCGGGGCCTGCAACGGCGTCTTTTCCACCCGGGCCTGTCTGGGCGCCGGGGCCGAGGCCGCGGCGGAGGCGCTGGAGGCTCTGGGCAAGAAGGGCGCGGGCCTGTCGGTGCCGGAGGCGGAGGACGCCGACTACGCGTTGTCGCCGCTTTGGGCCGTGGCGGGGCGGGGCCGGGCGTGGCTCGATTTTCAGAACGACGTGAGCGTGAAGGACATCAAGCAGGCGGCGGAGGAGAACTTCCGTTCCGTCGAGCATATGAAGCGCTACACCACGCAGGGCATGGCGACGGATCAGGGCAAGAACTCCAACGTCGCGGCATTGGCGGTGCTGGCGGACGCCACCGGGCGGGGCATCGCGGAGACGGGGATCACCACCTTCCGCCCGCCCTATGTGCCGGTCTCCATCGCCGCGATGGGCGCGGGCGCGCAGGGAAAGGGCTTTGCGCCCGAACGGTTCACCACCAGCCACGCCCAGAGCCGCCGCATGGGCGCGCCGATGATCGAGGCGGGGTTGTGGTATCGTCCGAGCTTCTTTCCGCGCAGCGGCGAGACGACATGGCGCCAGTCCTGCGACCGGGAGGTGGGCTTCGTGCGTAACGCCGTGGGGGTCTGCGATGTCTCCACCTTGGGCAAGATCGACATCAAGGGACCGGATGCGGCCAAGCTGCTGGATTTCGTCTATACCAACGTCTTCAGCACGCTGAAGGTGGGGCGCGTGCGCTATGGGCTGATGCTGCGCGAGGACGGGCATGTCCTGGACGACGGCACCTGCGCGCGGCTGGGCGAGACGCATTACGTGATGACCACCACCACCGCCGCGGCGGGCGCGGTGATGCGGCACCTCGAATTCGTGACCCAGTGCCTGCATCCCGAATGGGCCGTCGCCTTTACCTCTGTCACCGAGCATTGGGCGCAGTTCGCCGTGGCGGGGCCGGAATCGCGCAAACTGGTCAATGACCTCATGAAGGAGGAGATCGACGATGCGGGCTGGCCCTTCATGGCCTGCGGTGAGGTGGAGGTGATGGGTGCCGCGGGGCGGCTTTTTCGCATCAGCTTTTCGGGCGAACATGCCTATGAGATTGCGGTGCCCGCGCGCTATGGCGCGAGCCTGTTCCGTGAGCTGGTGTCGCGCGCCGAGGCGCTGGGCGGCGGGGCCTACGGGATGGAGGCGCTCAACGTGTTGCGGATCGAGAAGGGGCATATCACCCATTCGGAAATTCATGGCCGCACCACCGCCTTTGACATCGGCATGGAGCGCATGGTCTCCGACAAGAAGGATTGCATCGGCAAGACGATGGCTGAGCGGCCCGGCCTGCAGGACGAGGAGCGCGAGCGGCTGGTGGGCTTGCGCCCGGTCGGGGCGGTGAAGCAGTTGACCGCGGGCGCGCATCTTTTCGAGCGGGAGGCCGAAGCGGTGCGCGAGAACGATCAGGGCTATATCACCTCGGTCGCCTTCTCGCCCGATGTGGGCAGCTTCATCGGGCTGGGGTTCGTCAAAGGGGGGCCGGAGCGGATGGGCGAGGTGCTGAGGATGGTCGATCATCTACGCGAACTGGAGGCGGAGGTCGAAATCTGCTCCCCCGTTTTCGTCGATCCGGAAGGGGGGCGCACACGTGGCTAACCTGAAATCCAGAACCCCCTGCGGTGATCTGCTGCCCTTGGAGATTGGCAGCGCGAGGCTGGAGGAAACCGATCCGGGGCATCTGACCGTGCTGTCGGAACTTGGGCGGGAGGGGGCGCTGGCCGCCGCCCTGTCGCAGGCCCATGGGCTGGACTGGCCCAGGCCGGGGCGCGCCACGGGCAAGGAGGGCAACCGATGCCTGTGGTTCGGACACCGCGAGGTGCTGCTGGCGGGCCCCGCGCCGGATGCCGCATTGTCGGAAAAGGGCGCCGTGACGGATGTGACCGACGGCTGGGCCAGCGTGATCCTGTCGGGCCCGGGGGCGGAGGACGTGTTGGCGCGGCTTATCCCGGTGGACCTGCGGCGGCCGGCTTTCAAGATGGGGCACAGCGCGCGCAGCCTCTTGCAGCACATGCCGGTGTCGATCACCCGGATCGGGGCCGACCGGTTCCTGCTGCTGGCCTTCCGGTCCATGGCCACAACGCTGGTGCATGATCTGAAGCAGGCGATGGAGGTGGTGGCGACCCGGGCGTGAGGCCCGCACCCCTTGCTCTGCCTGCCGCTCTGGCGCAACCGGGGGTTTGCCACCCCCGGACCCCCGGCGAGTATTTATGAAAGGGTGAAGGTCCACCGCCGTCGCTGGACTCTGTGGACCCTGCGCCGGTATGATCGCCGCATGAGCCTGCCCCCCGGATTTCTCGACGAGTTGCGTGAGCGTTCCAGCCTGTCGCAGGTGGTGGGGCGCAAGGTGTCGTGGGACATGCGCAAATCCAACCAGGGCAAGGGCGACATGTGGGCGCCGTGCCCGTTTCATCAGGAAAAAAGCGCCTCTTTTCATGTAGATGACCGCAAGGGATTTTATTATTGCTTTGGCTGCCATGCCAAGGGCGATGCGATCTCCTTCGTGCGGGAGACCGAGAACGTTGGTTTCATGGAGGCCATCGAGATCCTCGCGCGGGAGGCGGGGATGGAAGTGCCGAAACAGGACCCGCGTGCGCAGGCGAAGGCCGACCGGCGCGATCTGCTGGCCGAGGTCATGGAACAGGCGGTGCGCTGGTATCGGCTGCAGCTTCAGACCGGAGCGGCGGCGGAGGCGCGGCGCTATCTCGAAGGGCGCGGGCTGCCGCGGGCGGCACAGGAACGCTGGGAGCTGGGCTTCGCGCCGGATGCCTGGCAGGGGCTGTGGGATCATCTGACGGGCAAGGGCGTGGCGGAGGACCTGATCCTAGGTGCGGGGCTGGCGAAGCCGTCGTCCAAGGGCGGGCGGCCCTATGACACGTTCCGCAACCGCATCATCTATCCGATCCGCGACGGCAGGGGCCGGGCCATCGCCTTTGGCGGGCGCGCGATGGACCCGGACGACAAGGCGAAATACCTCAACTCGCCGGAGACCGAGCTTTTCGACAAGGGGCGCAGCCTTTACAACATGCGCGCCGCGCGCACGGCGGCGGGGCAGGGCAGGACGTTGCTGGTGGCCGAGGGCTACATGGATGTGATCGCCCTGTCGGAGGCGGGCTTTGGCGCGGCGGTGGCGCCGCTGGGCACGGCGATTACCGAGACGCAGCTGCAATTGCTCTGGCGGATCGCCCCGGAGCCGGTGCTGATGCTGGATGGGGACGCGGCGGGCCAGCGTGCCGCGATGCGGGTGATCGATCTGGCGCTGCCGCTGCTGGAGGCCGGCCAGAGCCTGCGCTTTGCCGTGATGCCCGAGGGCAAGGACCCCGATGACCTGTTGCGCGCCGAAGGTGCCGCCGCGGTGCAGAAGCTGGTCGATGCCGCCCTGCCCATGGTCCAGCTTTTGTGGCGGCGCGAGACCGAGGGCCGCAGTTTCGACAGCCCCGAACGGAAGGCCGCGCTCGACAAGAGCCTGCGCGATGCGATCAAGACGATCCGCGACCCGTCGATCCGCAGCCACTACGGGCAGGAGATCAAGGACCTGCGCTGGCAGTTGTTCCGTCCCGCCCGGAAGGGGCAGGGGGCGGGGGGCAAGCGCGCCTTTGCCCCCGGTCGCCCCGGCGGCCGGGGCATGCCTGCGGGGCCGGTGGCGCCGATGCCCAGCACCAAGACCTCTGCGCTGGTGACCGCGACGCGGCCCGACAGCGGCGCGCATCTGCGCGAGGCCGTGATCCTTGCGGTGCTGGCGCGCTGCCCCGAACTCGCCGAGGAATTCGAGCCGGGGATCGAGGCGATGCGCTGTCAGGACCCCGACCATGCCCGGCTGCGCGATCTGATCCTGCGCCATGGCCACGCCGGCGAGGCGCTTCTGGCGGAGCGGATTGCCGGTGCACTGGGCGAGGACGCCCTTGAAAATCTGCTGGCGCAGCGCCATGTCGCGATCACACCCTGCATCCGCACACCCGGGGATACCGAACGCGCCCGGCTGACGGTGGCCGAGGAACTGGCCAAGCTCGAAGCGATGCGCGGGCTCGATGCCGAGATCGAGGAAGCGGCCGAGGATCTGACCGGCACGGCGGACGAGGGGGTGACATGGCGGCTGAGCGAAGCTGCCCGGGCCGCGGACCGCGCGGTGCGTGCCGGGCAGGAGGACAAGGCCGAATACGACATCGGAGACAACGGTGCGCGCATCAGCCGGGACGAGCGAAACGCGCTCGATGCGCTTCTGGGAACGATCCGCTTTTCCAAGTCGGGCGAGAGTTGATCAAATCAACGTTTGCACAGCGTGACCTTTTGGCCCAAGCGGTTAAATAAAATTAAGGGGACCGGGTTTAAGAATCACCCGGCACCCCCCATGATTCGGAAATTCGAATCACCCCACATGTGATTCGCGCCTGCGCGCTGAAGGAGGACGAGATGGCTGCCAAAGATGCCAATGAAGACGCCAAGACCGACGACGGTGAAGCGGGCCACTCCCTCGACATGAGCCAGGCCGCCGTCAAGAAGATGATCGGCGAGGCCCGGGAAAAGGGATATATCACCTACGATCAGCTCAACACGGTGCTGCCGCCCGATCAGGTGAGCTCCGAACAGATCGAGGACGTGATGTCGATGCTGTCCGAAATGGGCATCAACATCATCGAGGATGAAGAGGCCGAGGAGGAGGAACAGAAGGGTTCCACCGAGCTGACGACGACCGACAGCAACAAGGAAGTCGCGCTTTCCTCGGGCACGACCGAAAAGCTCGACCGGACGGATGACCCGGTGCGCATGTACCTGCGCGAGATGGGCAGCGTCGAACTGCTGAGCCGGGAGGGCGAGATCGCCATCGCCAAGCGGATCGAGGCCGGGCGCAACACCATGATCGCGGGTCTGTGCGAAAGCCCGCTGACCTTTCAGGCCATCACCATCTGGCGCGACGAACTGCTGTCAGAGGACATCCTGCTGCGCGATGTGATCGATCTGGAGGCGACCTTCGGCAACCAGCTGGGCGACGAAGAGGAAAGCGCCCCCGTTGTCGCCCCCGGCGCCACGGCGGAAAGCAAGCCTTCGGAGGACAAGGCCGAGCTCGACGCCGACGGCAACCCGATCTCCACCGAGGATGACGACGACGAGGACGAACAGGCCAACATGAGCCTTGCGGCCATGGAAGCCGCCCTGAAGCCGCAGGTTCTCGAGGCGCTGGACATCATCGCGGACGATTACGCCAAGCTGAGCGAGATGCAGGACAGCCGTATTTCGGCCACGCTGAACGAAGACGGCACCTTTTCGCAGACCGATGAGGACACGTACCAGAAGCTGCGGTCGGAGATCGTGCTGCTGGTGAACGAGCTTCACCTGCACAACAACCGTATCGAAGCGTTGATCGACCAGCTTTACGGCATCAACCGCCGGATCATGCAGATCGACAGCGCCATGGTGAAGCTGGCCGATCAGGCCCGCATCAACCGCAAGGAATTCGTCGACGAATACCGCGGCTACGAGCTTGATCCCAACTGGATGGAGCGGATGGCCGAGAAGTCGGGCCGGGGCTGGCAGATGTTCATCGAACGCTCCTCCGACAAGGTGGACGAGTTGCGCACCGACATGGCGCAGGTCGGTCAGTATGTCGGGCTCGACATCTCGGAATTCCGCCGCATCGTGCAACAGGTCCAGAAGGGCGAGAAGGAGGCCCGTCAGGCCAAGAAGGAAATGGTCGAGGCGAACCTGCGGCTCGTGATTTCCATCGCCAAGAAGTACACGAACCGCGGGTTGCAATTCCTTGATTTGATTCAGGAAGGTAACATCGGCCTGATGAAGGCGGTTGACAAGTTCGAGTATCGCCGCGGCTACAAGTTCTCCACCTATGCGACATGGTGGATCCGGCAGGCGATCACCCGGTCGATCGCGGATCAGGCGCGGACCATCCGTATCCCCGTGCATATGATCGAGACGATCAACAAGCTGGTCCGCACGGGCCGCCAGATGCTGCATGAGATCGGCCGCGAACCCACGCCCGAGGAACTGGCCGAAAAGCTGCAGATGCCGCTGGAAAAGGTTCGCAAGGTGATGAAGATCGCCAAGGAGCCTATCTCTCTCGAAACGCCCATCGGCGACGAGGAAGACAGCCAGCTTGGCGATTTCATCGAGGACAAGAACGCGGTTCTGCCGCTGGACAGCGCCATTCAGGAAAACCTGAAGGAAACCACGACACGGGTTCTCGCCAGCCTCACCCCGCGTGAGGAACGCGTGCTGCGGATGCGCTTCGGCATCGGCATGAACACCGATCACACGCTCGAAGAGGTGGGCCAGCAGTTCAGCGTGACGCGCGAACGTATCCGCCAGATCGAGGCGAAGGCGCTGCGCAAGCTGAAGCACCCCAGCCGGTCGCGCAAGCTGCGCTCCTTCCTCGACCAGTGATCCCGGCCCGCCGGGACTGACCTTGCAGCGGCCGCCACGGGGAACCGGGCGGCCGTTTTGCCTCTGCCCCGGGGCGGGCTATGTTGTGTTCCCCCATCCAAAGGAAACCGCCATGCGCCGCGCCGTCATTTTCGCCGCCGTTCTGGCCAGCCTGCCGCTGCAGGCCGCCACCCAGCAGCCCGCCTATCGGGCGGTCAACTGGCTGATCGTCGTGCCGGTTACGGCAAGCAGTTTCGAGGTGCTGGAGGACTACGGCGAAGGCGCGCGGGGCATGTGGTGCGCCGCCGGGGATTACGCGCGCAACCGCATCGGCGTTCCGGTGCGGGCGCAGCTTTACCTCAAGGGCGCGCGCGGCCCGTCGCGGACCGTGCCGGGCCGCACGGCGGTTCTGTTCACGCTGGACCCGGACACGCTGGACCGGCCGCCGCGCTCCTCCTATTCGCTGTCGATGCGGGAGGTCGGGCAGAAACGCTCCGTCGCGCAATCCTATCAGCTCTGTACCGAAGAGCTATTTGACATCGACGATCTTTAACCGCGGGCGAACCTGCCCGAAGGATTGCGGCGCCCGCGCGTTCGGGCGACATTGGCGGCATGCAAACCACATTCGAAATCGCGACCCGGGGCGCCGGGCTTTATGAATTCACGCCGCAGCCCGCCCGCTGGCTGGGCGGGGCGGGGGACGGGCTGCTCACGCTGTTCCTGCGCCACACCTCTGCCTCGCTCCTGATACAGGAGAACGCGGACCCGGATGTGCAGCGCGACCTGAGGGCCTATTTCGACCGGCTGGTGCCGCCCTCCGACGATGCGTCGATGTCCTATCTGCGCCACATCGCCGAGGGGCCGGACGATATGCCGGCCCATATCAAGGCGGCGATGATGCCCGTTTCGCTTGCCATTCCGGTGCAGGGCGGGCGGATGCTTCTGGGCACATGGCAGGGGATATACCTCTTTGAGCACCGCAGCGCGCCCCACACCCGCCGGGTCGCGGCCCACTTCAGCGCGGACCGCTAGGGGCGCGTCAATCCACCGGCATCAGGTGGATTTCGCGGATGGCGGCATGGGCGGGCGCCTCAAGCGCGTGCATCACCGCTTGGGCCACGTCATCGGGCTGCAACTTGTCGGGCTTGGGTTCGTCGAAAAAGCCCGTGTCGACCATACCGGGGGAGACGACCATGCAGCGCCCGCCCCATTCGGCCATCTCGTCGGCGAGGTTGCCGGCGAAACCGTGAATGAACCATTTCGTCGCGCTGTAGATCGAGCCCTTGATGTGCCGACGCCCCGCGGCGGAGCCCGTGACCACGTATTGGCCCGTGGTCTTGCGCAGATGGGGAATGGCGGCATGGGCGGTATAGAGCGCGCCCATGATGTTGAGGTCGACCATCGCCCGCCAATCCTCCGGATCGCCCTTTTCGGTGCCTGCGGGCTGCGTGCCGCGCCCGGCATTGGCGAAGGCGGCATCGAGCTGGCCGTATCTTTCTACCAGCTGCGCGATGGCGTCGGCCTGCGCCTGCCGGTCGGTGGCGTCGCCTTCCAGCACCAGCGCGGCATCGCCGATGTCTTCCGCAAGATCGCGCAGCTTGTCGCCGCTGCGCGCAAAAAGGCCCACGTTCCAGCCCGCCTTGGCCGCCGCGCGGGCGGTGGCGGCACCGATGCCGCTGGAGGCGCCCGTGATGAACAACGTCTTTGCCATGGTCTTTCCTTTCAATTCAGTCGGGGCCCAACGCCCCAGACGGGCTTGAGGTCCGGCGCCTACATCTAGCGAAGCATTTGAGTACTACCCAAAACTTCGGTGTTGGCCTATAAGTGTAGGCAAGTGGGCGCTACGCCCCACAACAGAGGCAGATTTCGATCAAGACAGAGAAGGGGGACAGGCGATGCGCTGCCCGTTTTGCGGAAACATCGACACCCAGGTCAAGGACAGTCGCCCCGCCGAAGATCACGTTTCTATCCGGCGGCGCCGGTTCTGTCCCGCCTGTGGCGGTCGCTTCACCACCTATGAACGGGTGCAGCTCCGCGATCTGGTGGTGATCAAATCCTCCGGCAAGCGGGAGGATTTCGACCGCGACAAACTGGAACGGTCCATCCGCATTTCCATGCAGAAGCGCCCCATCGATCCCGAGCGGATCGATCAGATGATCAGCGGCATCGTGCGGCGGCTGGAAAGCATGGGCGAGACCGACATCAACTCCAAGCAGATCGGCGAGATCGTGATGGAGGCCCTGGCCCGGATCGACACGGTGGCCTATGTCCGCTTTGCCAGCGTCTACAAGAATTTCCAGGCCGCCGACGATTTCGACAAGTTCGTGCAGGAGCTTCGCCCGAACGCCCCGCCCGAAGAGTGAACGACGCCCGCTTCATGGCCACGGCGCTGACGCTGGGCGGACGGGGGCAGGGGCAGGTCTGGCCCAACCCCGCGGTCGGCTGCGTC
>NZ_LWGH01000069.1:0-359 GCF_001635395.1 Sulfitobacter sp. HI0129
CTTGCCGGAAAAGGTCGCGATCACCTCCGAATAGATGCCGAATGCAGGCAGGATCAGGATGTAGACCTCCGGATGGCCAAAAAGCCAGAACAGGTTCGCATAGTTCATCATGTTGCCGCCCGACCCGGCGGTGAAGAAATGGAACCCCGCGTAGCGATCCAGCGCCAGCATCAGCGTGGCCACCGTCAGCGGAACCATGGCAAAGATCATCAGGATGGACGTGCACAGCGCCGTCCAGCAGAACAGCGGCAGACGGAACAGCTCCATCCCCGGGGCGCGGTTCTTGTAAAGCGTGGTCGCGAAGTTGATGCCGGTCAGCGTGGAGCCAAGCGAACTGAGCGTTACCGCCCAAATCCAGT
>NZ_LWGH01000070.1:0-330 GCF_001635395.1 Sulfitobacter sp. HI0129
ATCTTCCAGATGATTAGCCACGGCTTCATCTCAGGCGCCCTCTTTCTTTGTGTCGGCGTGATCTATGACCGCATGCACACCCGGGAAATCGACGCCTATGGTGGGCTGGTGAACCGGATGCCGGCCTATGCGCTGATTTTCATGCTCTTCACCATGGCGAACGTGGGGCTGCCGGGGACCAGCGGCTTCGTGGGTGAATTCCTCACGCTCATGGCAGCCTTCCAGGTCAATACATGGGTCGCCGCGGTGGCGACCACGGGCGTGATCTTCAGTGCGGCCTATGCGCTCTGGCTCTATCGCCGGGTGGTGNTGGGGGATCTCATCAAGGAG
>NZ_LWGH01000071.1:0-304 GCF_001635395.1 Sulfitobacter sp. HI0129
GGCATCTGGGCATCGATGACCATGACGATCTCATCGAGCGGTAGGCGGCGCGCCTCATCTTCAGGTAACAACGAACTTTCTTCGGTCCGTGTGGATTGGCTGCGCCCTTCAAAGGGGTTTTTGCCGATGGACTGGGAGCGCGTGATGACGGTCTTCGTGGTCTTGCCAACCGCCTTGCTCAGCTCCTCGACGGTTTTTTCATCCGAGGGCGTGAGATAGAGTTTCACGCCGGCGTTGCCCTGCAGGGCGCGGCGAGTGTTCTCGCCGTAGATTTCATCGAGGGCGGGGATGGTTTGGGTGACCA
>NZ_LWGH01000072.1:0-252 GCF_001635395.1 Sulfitobacter sp. HI0129
ATGATCAGGACGGGCTGAAGGCCGCCGTCGATCTCAACACGCGCGTCACCGCCGAGCTCGGGATCATCCTGACCCAGATCTGGCGGCTCGAAGCCGCCCAGGGCGTCAGTGCGGGCCAGCTCGGCGTCGTCGATGCCGCAACCCTCGCGGATGAACGCAAGTTCCGCTCGATGGCGGTGGATCCATGAAAATGTCCATGATCCACAGCTTGGCTTCAGTTCGGGCACTTGGTCTCGCAGCACTTGTAGTGAG
>NZ_LWGH01000073.1:0-300 GCF_001635395.1 Sulfitobacter sp. HI0129
AAGAACAACGTGATCTGGCTGGTGCTCTATATGCTGGCCATTCCCATGGGCCTTTTCGTGGCCCTGTTCCTCAACCAGACGGTGCGGGGCATCCGCATCTACAAATCCCTTTTCTTCTTTCCCTTTGTCATCAGTCAGGTTGTCGTGGGCCTGGTTTTCGCATGGTTTTACGATCCCTCCTACGGGCTGATGAACATTGCGCTGGGGTGGTTCGGGATCGAACCCATCGCCGTGCTCGCCAACGAAGACTATGTGACCTACGGGATCATTGCCGCCGGTCTCTGGCCGCAGACGGCCTAT
>NZ_LWGH01000074.1:0-269 GCF_001635395.1 Sulfitobacter sp. HI0129
GAGCGTATAGAGGATCTGCCCGTCTCCACGGATCAGTACGGGGTCGCTGACACTGGCGGCGTCGATCGAGATGTCGCCCAAGATACCGTCGCGCCACTCGATCCGCTCCTGATCCAGCTTGAACCGCCACACCCCGGCACCGCGCTCGGCGCGCAGGGCATCTTTTTCGGCGTCGGACAGTTTCAGCGCCGCCCGGTCATAGACCGGAGGGCGCCCCATGTTCAGCTGCTTCTTGCGCTTGAGGTCCAGTTCCGTCGGCGTCTCGAACG
>NZ_LWGH01000075.1:0-228 GCF_001635395.1 Sulfitobacter sp. HI0129
CCCCCCTCCACATAGATGACCTGTTCGCGCGCAAAGCTGATGCTGGTCAACTCGACCGGACGGATCGGGGCGACACGTCTGATCCCCCGCTTCCCCACCAGCGCTGTCGCCGGGACAACTGCAAAGGGATCGCCAAAGGGGTCCCGGGCAGCCGTGCTTTCTACCAGCACCCCCTGTTCAGGCAGCAACGTGAGGGCAGACCGGTTGCCCAGCGCCTCCTGCGGGATT
>NZ_LWGH01000076.1:0-359 GCF_001635395.1 Sulfitobacter sp. HI0129
GGGCAAGGCGATCACGACGGGACCGGGCCGCCCCGTCGTTGCCGTCTTCCATGCCCGGGCGAGGATTTCGGGGATCCGCGCCACATCGTCGATCTCCGTCGCCCATTTGGCCATGGTGCCGAACACGGCGCGGTAGTCGAGTTCCTGAAAGGCTTCCCGGCCGCGCATGTCGGTCCCGATCTGACCCACGAAGAGCAGCATCGGCGCGCTGTCCTGCATGGCGGTATGCACACCGATGGAGGCATTGGTGGCACCGGGGCCGCGCGTGACCATGCAGATGCCGGGCTTACCCGTCAGCTTGCCCCATGCGGCGGCCATGAAGCTCGCCCCGCCCTCGTGCCTGCAGTTGATGAAGTCGA
>NZ_LWGH01000077.1:0-367 GCF_001635395.1 Sulfitobacter sp. HI0129
CGGTGACATCGACCCGAACCCGCATGGGGCGGGACTCTTTGGCGATGCCGCCGAAACCGTCGAAGAACTGATCATACGCGTCGCGGAAGAAACGCATCGCCGTCCCGGTGTCCGCCGAGCCGGCCTGTCCCAAGTGCAGTGGCGCGCCCTCCTTCAGGCACTGATCTGGCAGGAAAGTCGCTTCTCGATCGGGCTTTACTCTCCGGCCGGCGCCTACGGCCTTACCCAGATCATGCCGGATACGGCAAGCGATCTGGGGATTAATCCCGCCTACTACGCCAGCCCCTACCTGCAGGTCGAAGGCGGTGCACGTTACCTCGACGCCCAACTCCTGACGTTTGACGGCAACATCATCAACGCCCTGGCC
>NZ_LWGH01000078.1:0-229 GCF_001635395.1 Sulfitobacter sp. HI0129
TCAGCCGCGTTGAACAGGTTCTTATCCGGCAGACCGATGACCACTTCGTTGACCAGCGGCGCGGAAAGCCGCGACTGCTGGACCCATGCACCACCGTAGAGCGATGCCTGCTCATAAGTGGGCGACGGATCTTCCAGTTCGGCCTGCGGCAGGCTGGAGGTCGTCCAGGCACCGATGACCGGATCGCTGCCCTGTGTCAGGCAGGCAATCGGGATCTCCAGCGCGAGGC
>NZ_LWGH01000079.1:0-9587 GCF_001635395.1 Sulfitobacter sp. HI0129
CGCTGGGGATCGAGCAGGCGGATGCGGTTCTGGGCGGGCGCACCGAACTGAGCCTGCAGGCGCGCCGCAACGAAACTGGCACCTACCTGCGGGACCTCGTGCTGGAAAACGAGGCGATCAACCTGTCGGGATCGGTGGAACTGCGCAGCAACGACAGCCGGGCGAACGTATCGTTCCGGCTCGACGATATTGCGCGCGTGGCGCCGCAATATACCGGCGCAGTTGCCGCAACCGTGGATGCCACGCAGGATGCGCGCGGCTGGACCGTGGCCGCCGATGTGGAAGGACCCTATGAAAGCCGGATCACCGTCAACGGGCTTGCGACCGGCCCTAATGCGCTGCTGACCTTTGCCGCCGACGTGCCCGACATGCAGCCTTTCGTTCCGCAGGCAACCGGCCCGCTGGAGGCCGACGGCACCCTGCGCCAGACCGAGGACGGCTTCCGGCTGGAGACTGTCATCGACGGCCCGGACGATATCCGCGCCAGCGTCGAGGGTCTGGTGACCCCGAAGCTGGACATCGCCTTCGACCTCGCGGTGCCGCGCCTCGCGCCCTATGTTCCCCAGATTGCCGAGGGCGGCCTGAACGCGTCGGGCACCGTTACGCAGACGCAGGAAGGCATCGCCGTCGATGTCACTGCGGACGGCCCCTATGATCTGCGCGCCATGGTCGAGGGCATCGCCACCGGCCCGCGCCTGTCGCTTGATTTCGATGTCCGCCTGCCGGATGTGCAGCCCTTGGTGCCCTCGGTCGAAGGGCCGCTTTCGCTTCAGGGCAACCTCAGCCAGGGGGAAACCGGGCTTGTCGTCGATATGGACGCCGCCGGCCCCTACGAGTCGACCGCTACGGTCGAGGGAACGGTGACCGGCCCCGACCTTGCCGTGAGGTTCGACGTCGCCATGCCTGATCTGCAGCCGCTTGTCCCCAATGTTTCCGGCCCCCTCACCGCGGCGGGATCGGTGCGGCAGGCCGAGGGCGGCCTTGCCGTTTCGGTCAAGGCCGAAGGGCCGGAAGAGGCCCGCGCCATGGTGCAAGGCATCGCCACCGGCCCGAACATGGCGCTGGAATTTGACGTGAGTATTCCGGACATCCAGCCTTTCGTTCCGAGCGTCGAGGGCGCCGTGAACGCGACGGGTGATATCCGCCAGACCGACAAGGGCCTTGCCGTCGAGGTCGATGCCACCGGCCCCTACGGCGTGCGCGCCACCGCGTCCGGGGTGGCGGACGGGGAGGGGAACCCGATCGAATTCGAACTGGCCGTGCCGCAGGTCGAACAATTCGTGCCAAGCGTCCGGGGGGCACTGCTCGCCGAAGGTACCCTGCATCAGACGCCACAGGGGTTCGTCATCGACACCCGCGCCAGCGGGCCCTATGGCGCCCGTGCCATGGTCGAAGGGCTGGCCACCGGCCCCGACATGTCGCTTGAATTCGCGCTGACGGTGCCGGACGTCAAACCTTTCGTGCCGCAGCTTTCCGGCGCGTTGGAAGCGACCGGCACAGTCGCGCAAAGCCCCGAGGGGATCGTGGTGGATACGGAGCTTTCCGGGCCATACGGCGCGCAGGCCAGCGTTTCCGGTCTGGCGACGGGGCCTGACATGAACCTTGCCTTCGACGTTTCGGTGCCCAACCTCCATCCGCTGGTGCCGCAGGTGAACGGGCCGCTGAACGCCAGCGGCACGGTCCGTCAGACCCCGCGCGGCATCGTCGTCGACACGGTCGCCAATGGGCCGTATGGCGCGCGCGCCGCGGTGGAAGGCGTGGCCACCGGCCCCAACATGTCGCTGACATTCGATGTCTCGGTGCCCAACGTGCAGCCGCTGGTGCCGCAGGTGAACGGGCCGCTGAATGCCACCGGCACCCTGCGGCAAACCCCGGCAGGCATCGCCGTGGACACCAACGTAAGCGGCCCCTATTCCGCCCGCGCCGCGATCGAGGGGGTGGTGACCGGGCCATCGGCCGCCGTGTCCTTCGACGTATCGCTGCCCAATGTCGGCGTCTTCGTGGATGAGATCTCTGGCCCGCTTTCCGTCAATGGCACCGCGCGGCGGCAGGGGGAGGCGTGGCGCATCGATACCGATGCCACCGGCCCCTCAGGCACGCAGGCGCGGATCGCGGGGCTGGTGAACCCTGACGGAACGCTCGCGCTCGATATCGACGGGTCCGCGCCGCTGGGGCTGGCCAATCCCTTCATCGAACCGCGCAGCCTTCAGGGCCTCGCCCGGTTCGACCTGTCGCTCAACGGTCCGCCGGAACTCGGCTCGCTTTCGGGTACGATCCAGACTTCAGATGCCAGTCTGACGGCCCCCAACCTGCGGATCGCGCTGGAGGGCATCGCGGGGTCGGTGAGGCTCGGCAACAACCGTGCGCAGATCGACCTGTCCGCGCGCGGTTCCGAAGGGGGCCAGTTGCGGATCGGGGGCGGGATCACGCTGACAGGTTCGCTGCCTGCCGACATCCAGATCGGGTTGCAGAACATCGTATTGATCGATCCGCGGCTCTACCGCACGTCGCTGAGCGGTCAGCTGCGCATTGCCGGCCCGCTTACGGGCGGCGCCGCGATCACAGGGCAGGTGAACGTGGGAGAGACGAACATCACGGTCCCCTCCACCGGGCTGACCTCCATCGGGGAGATCCCGCCGATCACCCACCTGAACGACAGCCGCGCTGCCGAGATCACCCGTGCCAAGGCGGGGCTGAACGAGGATGCGGCAGGTAGCGGCGATGCGGAGGCGGATGATGCCGCCGGACCGGGCCTGCGCCTTGACGTGCTGGTCAGCGCACCCAACCGGATTTTCGTCCGGGGCCGGGGGCTCGATGCCGAACTGGGCGGATCCCTGCGACTGACCGGGACGACGAACCGGATCATCTCTTCGGGTCGGTTCGACCTCATCCGGGGGCGGCTCGATATTCTCGGCAAGCGTTTCAACCTGCGTGAAGGCTCGATCCAGTTCCAGGGCGATTTCGTGCCCTTCATTCGCTTCGTAACGGCTACGGATACCGCCACCGGCGAGGTGCGCATTATCGTGGAGGGGCCTGCCAACGAACCACAGGTTCGGTTTGAATCCACGCCTGACGCGCCACAGGACGAGGTGCTGGCGCAGTTGCTCTTCGGGCGCAATATCACCGAGATCTCTGCCTTTCAGGCGTTGCAGCTGGCCAATGCCGTTGCCACGCTGGCAGGCCGGGGCGGGACCGGCGTGATCTCCAACCTGCGCGAAGGTTTCGGGCTGGACGATCTGGACATCACGACGACGGACGACGGGGCCACCGCATTGCGTGCGGGCAAATATATCTCCGAGAACGTCTATACGGATGTGACCGCCGCATCGGACGGAACGGGGGAGGTTTCGCTCAACCTCGATCTGACGCCGAACCTGACGGCCCGTGGCACGCTGGGATCGGACGGCGACAGCCGGCTCGGTATCTTCTACGAAAAGGATTACTGATCCCGCAGGGCCCGGCGGCGCGCCCTGCGCCGCCGGTCATTCCCCCGGCGTGAACTGGCCGTAGCGGCCCCGGTCGAACATCAGCCCCGCCGCATCGTCGCGGTGGGTGGCGGCCCAGCGGACATGGCCGAGCACCAGCGAATGATCCCCGGCGGGATGCACGGCATAGGTGTCGCAGTGAAAGGTCGCGAGGCATCCCTCCAGCGTCGGGGCGCCATTGGGGCCTTCGCGCCAATCGAACCGATCGAAATCCAGACCGTCGGTCGCGAAATGATGGGCCATGTCCTGCTGGTCGGCGCTGAGAACGTGAATGCAGAACATGTCGGTGTTGGTGAAAGCGTCATGCCGCTTTGACGCCCGCGCGGGCGACCACAGCACCAGCGGCGGGTCCAGCGAGACGGAGGAAAAGCTGTTCGCCGTCATGCCGAGCGGCCCCTTGGGCGACTGCGTGGTAATGACCGTCACGCCGGTTCCGTAACGCCCGAAGGCGCTGCGCAGATCCTCTGTCGCATCGGGATGGGGGATGAAGCTGGACATGCGGTCGACCATGTCGGAGCGGTCGCACGCCCCGGCAGATTTGTCCAGCATCCGGGGGATGCGCCGCGACGTCGCAGCCGCCGGCGGATGCCCGCCGAGGCGCCCGCCAATGCCCGCTCACGAAGTCGAAACATCCGGAACTTCGCCAAGAGGCCCGTGTTGGCCCGGGGATGAGAGGCAACACAGACCAAAAGGAACTGTGCTGGCTGTCTGACGCGACCCGGACCCCGCACAAGGGCCGGAGAACTCGGCACCCGAATGCCACCAACAGAAAAGGCGCCCCGGCGCCGGAAAGTGACGATCAAATGAGCATCACGAACAAAACGAAAATGACCTTCACCGCCGCCGCACTGCTGGCGGGCACCGCGCTCGCCTCCACCGGCATGGCGCAGACCGCCGCGAGTGACAATGAAACGGTGGACCACGTCGAAGTCGGTTCGCTGTCCTGTGACGTGGGGGATGGCACGGGCTTCATCTTCGGGTCCACCCGTGAACTGGTCTGTACCTTCAACCCCGTGCAGGAAGGCCTGCCTGATGAGACATATGTAGGCGAGATCAACCGCTACGGGATCGACATCGGCAAAACGCAGAACGGCCAGATGGGGTGGCTCGTTTTCGCCCCGACCGAAGCGGAATATAGCGAAGGCGGCCTGAACGGCACCTACCGTGGTGTCTCTGCCGGCGCCACGCTGGGCGTGGGCCTTGGGGCCAACGCCATGGTCGGCGGTTCCGAAGATACGCTGGCGCTTCAGCCGATCAGCGTGAATACCCAGACCGGGGTGAACTTTGCCGTGGGTGTGGGTGAAATCAACCTGCAGCGCATCGCGAACTGACCGCGCGTTGGAAGAGTAGAGAAGGGGCACCCCGCGGGGTGCCCTTTTTCAATTCAGGTCAGGTCACGGCCTCTCACAGAGTTACGTGGCACGGGGCAACCTGACTAATAAAGGCTTCGACTGGACGAGTGGTTATGGCCCTACAAGATTTAATCGCTATAACAGGTCTTTACTCAGAACCGTGAAGCCGGCGGTGGAAAGCCATATAACTTGACTGTCGTTCCGTGAGCTTAATCGAAGTCACGTTCGCGTTAAGCGCCTCTTGCACATCGTTAGTCAGATTATCTGAGATAAGCATTTCACCATTTTCAGAAAAACTTACAAAGCCTTGGTCGAAAAGCCTATCCCAAGTAGGAGACAGAAGCAGCGCATTGTGTGGGTCGAGACATTCCTGCGGGTTTTTTCGACAATCCTTCCAAGGCTTGATGTGTGAGGCAACGAGAAGTTTAGGCTCTTCAATGTTAGTAACTAGGCAGCAACCGTATAATTGTAGAACGAGCCTACGAAAGAGGCCTTGACCAACTCGAGCTTTCACGATCGCCGCACGGGTCGTCTCGGGCAGTAAACTATCGTTTGAAATCTCTTGTTCAAGCGCAGCAATTCTATTCCCAGCATCGGCTTCAAGCCACTCTTCTACCGGCGGTGTCAACCAGAAAGATTTTCTCGAATTTCGAGGGTCGATACTGAGCTTATTGCAAAAAACCTGATAGTTGTACGCGGCATCATCATCAACTTTGTTTACTATTCTGAAACCATACTGTTCGGTCAGAACCTCCGACACCCTTACATTCGTTCTTCGCCCGTCCCGATCCTCCAATTGGCTATGTCCGAGAACCGTGTTGTTTCTATATCCGATAAAACGTGACGGGGCGAAAGCGATGCCGTCATCATTTAGATAGGGGAGAAAAACGGACCCCAGACCAATAAGGCTGTTGTAAAGAGCCTTTACCTGACCGTCACTTTTCCTTGCCTGCTCGAGTTGTTCGATATTGTTAAGTAAGTCGTCGTAGCTTTCAATCATATCCAGTTCCATTTTTACAAAAACATGTCCGTAATTGAACACAACACCGGAAAATTTAAGCAACACCTTTTACAATGATAGCCAGTTATGTTTCACACATCCTTTTCCGTAACAAAGCTCTGTAAGTTTATGCTGGGTTCATTTGGCAAGCAAACGATTTATGTATGAGCGGTCAAGAGCGAACATCTCTTCAGCTATTTTCAAAGGGGGCGCAGTTAATGTCACGCTATTGGGCAGCGCCCGACCGCCCCTTGGGCGGGCGTTTTGGCACCCGCTGATGACCTTGTGAACGCCGGAGACATGGAGGCACCATAAAGTGGCATCCATATCGGTCGGAAATGCCCACCCACGGTCGGGCGCTGCCCTTCAAGGCACCGTCACCAGCACCACGAAGTGCCAAGGGCACCCCATGGGGTGCCCTTTTCCATCAACCGGAGCGCCCTGCGGCGGTGCGACTATCGGTTCATCCGGTTTTCGATCAGGTCATCGACCACGGAAGGATCGGCGAGGGTGGAGGTGTCCCCCAGCGCGCCGAAATCGTCCTCGGCGATCTTGCGCAGGATGCGGCGCATGATCTTGCCGGAGCGTGTCTTGGGCAGGCCCGGGGCCCACTGGATCAGATCGGGCGAGGCGATGGGCCCGATCTCCGAGCGCACCCAGTCGCGCAACTCCTTGCGCAGCTCTTCCGAAGGTTCCTCCCCGCTCATCAAGGTGACATAGCAGTAGATGCCCTGACCCTTGACGTTGTGCGGGTATCCCACGACCGCGGCCTCGGCGACCTTCTTGTGCGCCACCAGCGCGCTTTCGACCTCTGCCGTGCCCATCCGGTGGCCGGAAACGTTGATGACGTCGTCGACCCGTCCGGTGATCCAGTAATCGCCATCGGCATCGCGGCGGCAGCCGTCGCCGGTGAAGTAGTAGCCCTTGTAGTCCGAGAAATAGGTCTGTTCGAACCGCTCGTGATCGCCCCAGACGGTACGCATCTGGCCCGGCCAGCTGTCGGCGATGCAGAGCACGCCTTCGGCCGGGTTGCCTTTCACCACCTCGCCGGAGGTGGGCTCCAGCACGACCGGTTCGATGCCGAAGAAGGGCTTCATGGCAGCGCCGGGCTTCGTGTCATGGGCGCCGGGCAGGGGGGTCATCAGGTGGCCGCCCGTCTCGGTCTGCCACCATGTGTCGACGATGGGGCAGTTTCCCTTGCCCACAACGTCATTGTACCAGTTCCATGCCTCGGGGTTGATCGGCTCACCCACGGTGCCCAACACCTTGAGACTGCTGAGATCGCAGTTTTCGACGAAGGCATTGCCCTGACCCATCAACGCGCGGATCGCCGTGGGGGCCGTATAGAACTGGTTCACCTTGTGCTTTTCGCAGACCTGCCAGAACCGGCTCGCGTCGGGGAAGGTGGGCACGCCTTCGAACATCAGCGTCGTGGCCCCGTTGGCCAGCGGGCCGTAAACGATATAGCTGTGCCCCGTCACCCAGCCCACATCGGCGGTGCACCAGTAGATGTCGCCATCATGGTAATCGAAGGTGATCTGATGGGTCATTGCCGCATAGACCAGATAGCCGCCGCTGGTGTGAACCACGCCCTTGGGCTGCCCGGTGGAACCCGAGGTATAGAGGATGAAAAGCGGATCCTCGGCGTTCATCTCGGCGGGTGCGCAGGTGGCATCCGCCTTTTCGGCCAGCGCGTTGTAGTCGTGATCGCGCGCATCGTTCCATTCGACATCGCCCCCGGTGCGCCGCACCACGAGGCATTGAACGCTGTCGTCGCAGCTCTTGAGCGCCTTGTCCGCGTTGGCCTTGAGCGGGGTGGCCCGGCCGCCGCGGGGGGCGAAATCAGCGGTGATGACCACCTTCGCCTCGGACCCCTTGATGCGGGCCGACAGCGCGTCTGGCGAGAAACCGGCAAAGACGATGGAATGGATCGCGCCGATCCGGGCGCAGGCCAGCATGGCATAGGCCGCTTCGGGAATCATCGGCAGATAGATGATCACCCGGTCGCCCTTGTCGACGCCCAGATCCCGCAGGATGTTGGCCATGCGGCAGGTGTTGGCGTGCAATTCGCGGTAGGTGATGTGGCGCGCGTCATCCTTGGGATCGTCCGGTTCCCAGATGATCGCCGTCTGATCGCCGCGGCTGTCCAGATGCCGGTCGATGCAATTGGCCGAAACGTTGAGCGCACCGTCCGCGTACCAGTTGATCTTGACCTCGCCCAGTTTGAAGTTGACGTCCTTCACCTGCGTGAAGGGCTTGATCCAGTCCACCCGGCTGCCCTGTTCGCGCCAGAAGCCTTCCGGGTCCTCGATGGAGGCGCGGTACATCCGGTCATAGGTCTCCGCGGTGACATGGGCATTGGCCTTCATGTCATTCGAAGGCGGATAGGATTTGGTAGCGGCGTCGGACATGATCGGTTCCTCCCTGTCGTCTCATCGGGGCGTCGCGGCGCTGCCGCTGTGCTCCCGTCTCCTCTGGGCGGATCATAACGCGGTCCCTAGGGAAGGGAACCGGCAAGGCGCGGCACGGCGAGGGCCGGTAAAGATTTTTCCGGGTTGCTGTAAAGGCTGTAAATCTTGACCGCCCGGGTTTGAAAATTGCGGGTCAAAACAGACGGCAAGCCTGCAAACATGCTGCAGGGGCCAGCTACTTCGGGGACGCTGTATCCGGGCCGCGCCCCCTGCACATGCGACCATGGTCCTGCACGGCTTCGGTCGCGCGCCCGGGCCGCTGGCGAACGGCAGGCAGGTTGCGGGGGTTGGCACGCCTGACGTTGCGCGCTAGCGTAGCGTCAAGCGGGCCGGACAGTCCGCATCTAGGGAGATATGTAATGAAAAATCTGATGAACGGCGCTGCCCTCGGCGCGCTGAGCTTTGCATTCGTGACCGAAGCTGCCGCCACCGAATGGAACGTTTCGGTCTGGGGCAAGCGTCGCGCTTTCACCGAGCACATCGAAAAGATCGCGGAACTCGTGTCTGAAAAGACCGATGGCGAATTCACCATGAACGTGAGCTATGGCGGCCTGTCCAAGAACCGCGAGAACCTCGACGGTATCTCGATCGGTGCTTTCGAGATGGCCCAGTTCTGCGCGGGCTACCACCCGGACAAGAACAAGGCGATCACGGTGCTGGAACTGCCCTTCCTCGGGGTTTCGAACCTCGATGAGGAAGTCGCCGTCAGCCGTGCGGTCTATGCGCATCCCGCTGTCGCCAAGGAGATGGAGCAGTGGAACGCCAAGATGCTCATGACCTCGCCGATGCCGCAGTACAATCTGGTGGGCACCGGCGAGCCGCGCGATACGCTGGCCAAGATGGAAGGCATGCGCGTCCGGGCGACCGGCGGTCTGGGCGAGGCATTCGAAAAGGTGGGCGCCGTGCCGACCTCCGTGACCTCATCCGAAGCCTATAACGCGATGGAATCGGGCGTCGTGGATACCGTGGCCTTCGCCCAGCACGCGCATCTCAGCTTTGGCACCATCAACAAGGCCGATTGGTGGACGGCGAACCTGAACCCCGGCACCGTCAACTGCCCGGTGGTGGTGAACATCGACGCCTATAACGCCCTGAGCGATGAGGAGCGCGCGGCGCTGGACAGCTCCGTCGACGAGGCGCTGGATCACTACCTCGCCAACTATGGCGAGCTGCTGAAGAAGTGGGACAGCATCCTTGACGAAAAGGGCGTCCAGAAGGTCGAATTCAGCGAGGAAGAGATCGCGGCCTTCCGCGAAAAGGCCGCCGATCCTGCACGCGA
>NZ_LWGH01000080.1:0-255 GCF_001635395.1 Sulfitobacter sp. HI0129
TTCCGATACCGGGGGGCGGACTGCAACCACCCGCCCCAAAACCGGCAGGCGTAGGTCAAACGCCCAGCGTCTTGACGTATGAGGTATCGATCAGGGTCTCGAGCGTGATGTCCGCATCCACCAGCCCTTCGGACTGGAACCAGCTCAGCTGATCCGCGATAGAGGCGACGTTCATCGCGGCCCCTTCGTTCAGCCGCATGGTACCGTTGATGATCGACGGCGCCGCCTTCTCCCTGGGCCTGTCGGTATAGACGT
>NZ_LWGH01000081.1:0-210 GCF_001635395.1 Sulfitobacter sp. HI0129
TGGCCAGACGCCGGAAACCATCGCCAAGACCTTCGGTACCACGGTCGCCGCTGTCAAAGGCCGGTTGCGTTATGGGCTCATCCATCCCGACATCCGTGCCGCGGCCCGCGCCAAATCGATCACGCTCGACACGATGAAAGCCTTCGCCGATCACCCGAGCCAGGAGGTGCAAAGGGAGGTCTTCGAGGCGCTCACCAAGGAGGACAACTA
>NZ_LWGH01000082.1:0-266 GCF_001635395.1 Sulfitobacter sp. HI0129
ATAGGCCCAGAAGGTTTCATAGCCTTCCATGAAGTCAAAGGCCGGGCCGAGGCTTTCGGCCTGCACGGACATCCAGAGCGCGTTGATGTCATCGGGGGTAAGCTCTCCGCCGCGCCGCGCCTCGTGCAGCTTGCATTCGAAGTCGTAGAAGGCGATCTGACGCACGACCGTGTTGATCATGTCCTCGACCTTGCCGGCCAGCAGCACCTTGCGCTCCGCGTCGGATTTGGCGTTTTCCAACATCTTGCGGAAGGTCAGCATCTCTC
>NZ_LWGH01000083.1:0-531 GCF_001635395.1 Sulfitobacter sp. HI0129
CCTGCTGAACCGCGGGCAAGGCTCGCTCGTCGCCTCTGTCATCACGCATGACGCAGGCTTTGCGCGGGACATCACCCTGAGTTCGGCGGCCTATCACGGGCGGCTCTACTTCGCCGACCGAACCTCCATGAAGGAAGCCACCGGCCACGGTGCCCCCCTGCCCCATATGGTGCACGGTGGCCCGGGTCGCGCGGGCGGCGGCGAGGAACTGGGCGGCATCCGCGGCGTCATGCACTACATGCAGCGCACCGCTGTTCAGGGCAGCCCCGACATGCTCAGCGTCATAGGCCAGCAATGGATACCCGGCGCGGCGGAGATCGACGACAGGGCGCATCCCTTCACCCGCAGCTTCACCGAACTGGAGCTGGGCGAAACATTCAACAGCGACAGCCGCGTGGTCACGCTCGACGATATCGAGACCTTTGCCCATTTCACCGGCGATACCTTCTACGCCCATATGGATGACGAAGCGGCGGCGGCCAATCCGTTCTTCCCGGGCCGGGTGGCGCATGGCTACCTGCTGCTCAGCTT
>NZ_LWGH01000084.1:0-276 GCF_001635395.1 Sulfitobacter sp. HI0129
CTACCCGACGGCCGTGCGCTAACCTTTTGGAGGCAGCGGACCACGGTAGGATCAGCGACTGGGGTGAAGTCGTAACAAGGTAGCCGTAGGGGAACCTGCGGCTGGATCACCTCCTTTCTAAGGATGTTTCTAGCTAGTTGGACTTGTCCAACTCATGAAACACTTAGCAGGACAGCAAACAAAGCTGTCCATATATCGAACCGAGCCGTCCTCATATCTCTTCAGAATTTTGAACACGGGCTACCGCCCGTATGGGTCGGTAGCTCAGGTGGTTAG
>NZ_LWGH01000085.1:0-235 GCF_001635395.1 Sulfitobacter sp. HI0129
CCCGATGTTAAGACCCAGCACGATCCAGAGTGTGCGTCTTTCCGTTGCGTTTCTCTGCTCCGCCATGCCGGGTATTCAAATTAGTGAATTGCCAATGAGTAACTAACACCGGGCTTTTTGCGTTCCGATCAAAGGTCGTCGAAATTGCTCAGGCGCCGATCTCTTCATGGTCGGTCAGGCATTCGGAATGGTCGCGCAGTACCTCGAGCACACGGCAATCAGAAGTCTGTCCGCC
>NZ_LWGH01000086.1:0-352 GCF_001635395.1 Sulfitobacter sp. HI0129
GTTCACGGCACGCTGGTCGCTGGAATCGACTTGCGAGAACTGGTCGAACACCTTGTGGCGATGATCCTCCGACAGGCCGATCCCTTCGTCGATCACAAGGATACGCGCGAAGTCCTCGAAGATTTCAGAGCTTACGATGACCTTGCTACCAGGCTTTGAAAACTTCGCGGCATTGGACAACAGGTTCGACATGACCTGCTGCATCCGCTTTTCGTCCGCCTGGATCACAATATCCTTGTCGAACTGGCCTTTCACCAGATCCACGCTCAGCGTCTCCGCGTAGCCCGCGTTCAGATCGATGGCATCGTCCAGAAGCGCATGCAGTTCGAGCGGTTCGACGGAAAGGGAGATC
>NZ_LWGH01000087.1:0-272 GCF_001635395.1 Sulfitobacter sp. HI0129
CAAGGTTGCTGCGCGACTGATCGCATCCTTCACCGAAGGCTGTGTACGCGCTTCCAGCCGAGCGCTCTTGGGCTCGTCGACAGCGACAGTGCTATCCTCAAACGCCAACATGGTTGCCTCCTTGATCCGAAACGACGTCAAGCGGCAAGACGCCGCTCACATGCAGCTATGTACGGCATATCGTCGTACATGTCAAGTGTACGGCAAATTTCCGTACGCCGAGACGAAGTCTGGCAAACGCGTTCTCTGGGCGAGAGGTAGACTCACTTTTC
>NZ_LWGH01000088.1:0-254 GCF_001635395.1 Sulfitobacter sp. HI0129
GGGTCCAGCAGGTTGTCGCACATCAGAAGGTAGTTGCAGTCCAACTCCATCGCAGCGCCACAGTTGATGCCCCAGGCCGGGTCGTCATAGTTTTCAATCTCGAAGATGTCTGACGGATCGGCGAGCGCAGGGTTGCCCATCCATATCCAGACCAATCCGTATTTTTCGTGCAAGGGGTAGGCGTGGACCTTGGCGTTGGAGGGAATGCGTCCCGTCCCGGGGGCCCAGACGCACTGGCCTGCGCAGTCAAACGT
>NZ_LWGH01000089.1:0-297 GCF_001635395.1 Sulfitobacter sp. HI0129
GTCGCGCTGGATCAGCAGGCGGCCCGGTTCAATCTGGCAGGGCGTATGCCGGTTGCCGATGTGCCAGGCAATCCGCACGAGATCCGGACCGGTGATTTCAATCAGATCCTCCCGGGCGGCGACAACCTCGATCAGGGTCCTTCCCTGCAGCTCGAAGGCATCCCCGTGATCCAGTGAGGTGGTCTGCGCCAGATCGGCAAGGAACCGGGTCCCCTTGGTCGTCGTCAGCATCCTGCGGCGCAGAAACCGGGCGTCATAACTCAGACTGACGGAGTCATGATCGCCGCGCCACGTGCC
>NZ_LWGH01000090.1:0-11718 GCF_001635395.1 Sulfitobacter sp. HI0129
GCGGGGTGGGCCGGGGGAAATCCATGCTGATGGATCTCTTCGTATCCACGTTGGACGATATCCCCGCCCGGAGGGTGCATTTTCATGCCTTCATGCAGGAAATTCACACGGCACTACATGCGGCGCGTCAAACGGGTGTAGACGATGCCATTGCGCCGGTTGCCCGCGATGTGGCGGAAAGTGTGCGGCTGCTGGCCTTCGACGAAATGCAGATCACCGATATCACCGACGCGATGATCGTGGGCCGCCTGTTCGAGGCGCTCTTCAGTGCGGGCGTCGTGGTCATCACGACGTCGAACCGCGTCCCGCAGGACCTTTACAAGAACGGGTTGAACCGGCAACTCTTTCTGCCGTTCATCGAGTTGATCGAAGAGCATATGGTTGTCCATGAACTGGCCAGCCCGACCGACTACCGGCAGGACCGGCTTTCGGGAATGCAGGTCTATTTCACCCCCGTGAACGACGAAAGCCGCGCCGCCATGAATGCCGTCTGGGACGATCTGGCCGGGGGGCCGGGCACACCGCTGACCCTGCATGTCAAGGGACGCGACATCATGCTGCCCGCCTTTCGCAACGGGATCGCGCGGGCGGAATTCCACGAGCTTTGCGGCAGGCCCCTCGGCCCCGCCGATTACCTCGCGGTGGCGGAATCCGTGCGTGTGCTGCTGCTGGACGACGTGCCCCGGCTGGGGCGGTCGAATTTCAACGAGGCCAAGCGCTTCGTCACCCTGATCGATGCGCTCTACGAAGCGCGGGTGCGGCTCATCTGTTCTGCGGCAGCCGAGCCGGAGATGCTCTACCTCGAAGGTGAGGGCAGTTTCGAATTCGAGCGCACCGCCTCCCGCCTGCGGGAGATGCAGTCAGAAGACTGGGGCGATCAGAAGGCGGGGATGGAAACGACCTGACCGACCTCGGCGTCCGCAAGGCTCGCCCGGTCCTCGTTCGCGCCGGCGATAAGATCATGTGCCAGCGGATGCCCGTAGTAATGCAGCGAAAGCCCCGCGAAACTGTCCGTAGGGCGCAACTCATGGGGGCGGGCACTGGCGAATGCACGATGCGCCGCCGTCTCAAAGCTATCGGTCGCAAGCACTAGGGTTTCGAGCAGGGTATCGGTATCCAGCCGCCCGGCGACAGTCGTCAGCGCGAGGGGCGGTTCGATGTCGCCACGGGTGATTGCGGCATTCAGAAACGTATCGATATAGGCATCCGAACGTCCCTGTTCCAAGGTCACGCTCAGCCTGTCTCGCAGCGGTTGGGAAGCGGCCTTTGGCTGGCCGAGCCGGTCCAGCATGGCGGTCAGTAGCGCGTCCATGTCGATGGCCCGGTCCTGCGCGGTGGCCATGACCCTGACGGAGGTAGGTTCATGCGCGGCCTGCTCCTCGCCTTCGGAAAGTGCTTCGGCGGGGGGGTGGACCGGCGGCAGGGCGGCGGGCGACAACGCCGCCCCCTCCCCCGTTTCGTCGGAATAATCGAGCATCGGGCCCGACATTTCAAAATGATCGCCCGTCATCTGCGCACGCAGTACGAAAAGGCCAACAACGATGATTGCCACCCCGAAAAAGGCATAGATGGCCAGCGCCAGCGGAGAACCCTCGCGCGGGGCATTATTCTTTGCGGAAGCGGAATTTTCCTGCATGGCAAGCTCGTATATCTGGTAGGCGGCGGGTGCTTCGACGGCAATTTTCGATGCACCCCAAGCATACACCAGATTCTGCGGCTCGCCCGGGGGAGCGCGTGAAATCGGCTGCTAGACGTTTTCGCGCAACACGTTCCCGGCTAGGTAGAGAGAGCCGCAAATCAACACGCGGGCCTGCGGTTCGCGCTCCACGATCCGCGCCAGAGCATCCGACACGCCTGCCGCTTCGCTTGCGTCCAGCCCCACTGAAATGGCAGCGCCAGCGGTCTCCGCGGCGGGCAATGTATTCGCCTCCCCCGGGATCGAGACCGCCCAGAGGTGATCGGCCCGCGCGGCCAGTGGCCTGAGGTAGCCCTTCACATCCTTGGTGTTGAGCATCCCGCAAATCAGGTGCGTGGGCCTTTCCGGCATCGCCGCAAGGGCGGAGGCGATGGCAATTCCCGCGGCAGGGTTGTGCCCGCCGTCCAGCCAGAGCTCCACCTCCGGCGCTTGTGTGGCCAAGGGACCGGAGGTCAGCCGCTGCATGCGCGCAGGCCATTCGGCCTGCGATACCGCCGACTCGAAAGCGGCCTCCGAGGCGCCGAGGTACCGCAGCGCCGCCAGCGCCGACCCCGCGTTTGCGATCTGATGGTCGCCGAGCAGGTTGGGGCGCGGAAGGTCCAGCAGACCTCTCTCATCCTGAAAGACCATACGGTCGCCTTCGGGATGGGCGTGCCAATGCTGGCCATAGGCGAGCAACGGGGCTGCGCACGCATTGGCCCGGGCCTCTATCACCTCCAGCGCCACCACTTCCTGCGGACCGACGACGCAAGGCACGCGCCGTTTGATGATGCCCGCCTTTTCCCCCGCGATCTGGGCAAGCGTGTCGCCAAGAAACTGCTGATGATCCACCGAGACCGGCGTGATCACTGTCAACTCAGGCGATTCAACGACATTCGTGGCGTCCAGCCGCCCCCCGAGCCCCACTTCGAGCAGAGTGTAGTCCGCGGGCGTCCGGGCGAAACTCAGCAGGGCAGCGGCGGTCGTGATCTCGAAATAGGTGATGTTTTCGCCGCCATTCGCAGCATAGCATTCATCGAGTACCGCGCTGAGCGCAGCCTCATCGATCAGCGTTCCGGCAAGGCGGATACGTTCGTGAAAGCGCGCCAGATGGGGCGAGGTATAGGCATGCACCCTATGGCCGTCCGCTTCCAGCCCGGCACGGATCATCGCCAGCGTGGACCCCTTGCCGTTGGTGCCCGCGATATGGATCACCGGCGGCAGGTCATTCTGCGGGTTGCCCAGCGCATCCAGCAGCCGCCACATGCGATCCAGCGTAAGATCGATGACCTTGGGGTGCAGCGACATCATCCGTTGCAGGATGACGTCCGACGATACTTCCGTCATTTCGCGGGTTTGTCCGCCTCGGGGCTGAGCGCATGCGGAAGCTCGCCCCCTTCGCTGGGGGCGGGCAGGTCGCCGCGCACGGCGGGGGGCTTTCCGGTCAGCATCCGCAGGATGGTCGTCAGTTCCTCACGCAATTCGGTACGGGGGGTGACCCGGTCCAGCATACCGTGGTCGAGCAGGTATTCGGCCCGCTGGAAGCCTTCGGGCAGTTTTTCCCCGATGGTCTGC
The DNA here is from genome assembly GCF_001635395.1 of Sulfitobacter sp. HI0129. Lineage (NCBI taxonomy): Bacteria > Pseudomonadati > Pseudomonadota > Alphaproteobacteria > Rhodobacterales > Roseobacteraceae > Sulfitobacter > Sulfitobacter sp. HI0129. The sequence continues at coordinate 3,251 of NZ_LWGH01000090.1, forward strand.
TGGATCACACGCGGACCGGCGAAACAGATCAGCGCATTGGGTTCTGCAATCTGCACATCGCCGAGCATCGCGTAGGAAGCGGTGACCCCGCCTGTCGTCGGATGGGTGAGCACCACGATATAGGGCAGGCCAGCTTCCTTCAGCATCTGCACCGCGACCGTCGTGCGCGGCATCTGCATCAGGCTGAGGATACCCTCCTGCATCCGCGCGCCGCCCGCGGCAGAGAAAAGCACCAGCGGGCGTCTCAGCTTCACCGCCTCCTTGGCGGCGGCGATTATGGCATTGCCCACATACATCCCCATGGAGCCTGCCATGAAGGAAAAGTCCTGCGCGGCGGCGACGATGGGGGTGCGGCCAATTTCACCGCGGGCCACGAGCATGGCCTCGGTTTCACCGGTTTCCTTCTGCGCCGCTTTCAGACGATCGGGATATTTCTTCTGATCCCGGAAATGCAGCGGGTCTGCGGTGGGCTGGGGCACCTTCACTTCGGTAAAAATACCGCCATCGAACAGCGCCTTGAAACGGTCGCGGGGCGAAATCGGCATATGGTGGCCGCAGTTCGTGCAGACGTTCAGGTTTTCCGAGATCTCACGGTGGAACAGCATGGTTCCGCATTCGTCACATTTCGTCCATAGGTTGTCGGGCGTCTCGCGACGCGAAAAGATCGAATTGATCCGCGGACGGACGTAGTTCGTGATCCAGTTCATTGAGAGCCCCTGCTGACGCTTGTTCGCCCGAAATAAGCCCCGCCGCGCGAAATTGCAATCAACGCCGAAGCGCCAGCCGCGCCGCCAGCCAAGACACGAACATCAGCGCGAAATCCACCGGCAGCCAGCCGCGCATGGCTTCGACATCGGCCATGGAGAAGGGCGTGAGGTAGAGCGACAGCCCCGAAAGGTCGTCGGGCAGTGACACCACGAGGATGGCGGTGATGTTGTTGACGAAATGCGCCGCGATGGCGGGGCCCAATGACCCTGCCCGCGCAGTCAGATCGGCCATCAGCATGCCGAAGACACCGGCCCAGAGCGCGACCATCAGGGCGTTCGGCCCTGCCGCCTCCGGCAGATAGTGACCCATCGCGAAGACCACCGAGGGCACCGCCATCCAGATCACGGGTGAGTCGAAACGCGCAGCCAGTTGCTGTTGCAGATAGCCCCTGAAGACGATCTCCTCTGCCGATACCTGGACCAGAACCGCAAGCAACGAAAGGGGCAGCAACAAGAACCAGCGACCGAACGGCAGGTTGGGAATTAGCTCTCCCCCCATGCCCCATGGCGGGAGCAGCAGAATCACGACGCCGAGAAGCAAAAGCGCCACGGTCACCACGCCGAACTGCCTGACGAAGAGCGCGCGCGGTCCAAGCAAGCCGGCCAGCGACCGGCGGTGCACCACGCGCAACGCCATGGCCACACCGACGATCATGAGACCGAAAGAGAAAAGCAGCAGGTACATGGCGGCAGGGCTCTGCCCGCTCATCATCCGCTCAAAAAACGCGAGCCCGCCCCCGCCTGCGAGCGAATATGCCGTCTGGAAAAAGACCTGCGCCAGAGCGAGATAGGCGGCGCCTGCCAGCAGAAAGCCAAGCACCAGTCGCCAAAGCGCGCGGCTGGGGCGCGCGGGGGCGACCAAGATTTCATGCGGCTGGTAAGAGGCGGGCGGCATCATTCTGAGGGTTCCTCCCCGGGCGATTTCGGCGCCCCTTCGCGGCCACCCCCCGGCGGGTCATCGCGAAGCGGCTCGGTATAGGAGGATCTTATGCGGTCCGCCGCACCGGACAGGTTGCCTGCAACTGTCTGAAGCAAGGTCAGCAAGATCTTGCGGTCGTTTTCGACGACTGCCAGAAACTCCTTCGCCCCAAGCCGCAGGAAAAGCGTCGGCTCCACAGCCGTCAGGTCAAGCTGCCGGGGTTCGTTCAGGATGATCGCCAGATCCCCGATAAGGCGGCCAGGCCCCACTTCCGAAACCGGGGCAACATCGCGCGCGGTCCCCGGCCATGAGAGCTCCGCCTTGCCGGAAAGGCAAAGGTAGGCCGCATCCGGCGGCTCACCGGTGGTAAAGATACGCTGCCCGGCTTCGGCCTCGTACCAGCGGGCGGCGAAGGCCAGCAGCCGCTGGCTGCGCGCGTCCAGACTGCCGAAAAGCGCGTTGCGGGAAATGACGCGCAACTTGCGCCGCAGATCGTCCGACGCGTCCTCCCCCGCGCGGGCGGGCTCCACCGGCTCATCACCATCGATCCGGCCATTGCGAATTTGCACGTGGATGTCGAAGGTTTCGGGGTTGGCGAACGTGTCATCCACGTAAATCTGGGTCGTCTGCGGCAGATACTCCCCCAGCTTGGTGCGGATCGTCGCTCGGGTTTCGGTGCTGTGCACGGCCAGCGATTGATTGAATACCATGATGTCCGGTCGTTTGATCGCGGCCCGGTTGAACGCGACCCTTTGCTGGAAGCCCGCGGGCAGGTTGCTGCCACCGATCGTGGTGGGCGTGTCGAAAAGATTGACTGCCAGCATCTGCCATAGCCCCTGTTCGCGCAGCACCTCGGCCACGACGTCCTCGATCAGATCCCGTTGCAGACCCGCCATTGCCGATATGCGACCGTAGATAAGGTTTTCCAACACCGTGAGCTGCGGCAGATAGGCATCCGGTGCGATAGGGACAAACAAATCGCGCATCCTGTCGCGCAGGGCGGCCCCCCCGGTGCGTCGCAGATGCAGGATCTCCTGCTTGAAGCTCTCGGGAAAGGCGGGCCCGATCTGTTCTGCCGTCAAGGCGAAGGGAACGGTCAGCAGCAGCGCGAATTCGTCGTCGCTCAGCGCCGCATCACCGGAGGCCCGCCGCCTTTCGGCAATATCGACCAACTGCTCATAGAGAGGTTCCTCAATGCCCAGCATGTTGAAAAGCGGATGGTCCGTACCGTCGTTGCCAAAGGCCTGATGCAGCGTTTCCACCACGGTCTGGGAGATGGCGATGCCCTGTTCCGCCAGCCCGTGTTCGGCGACGAGCGATAGAAACTGCCGTTGCTCCACCAGGTTTTCCTGCGAAATCGGGCGCCGGGGGCTGGCGAAGATCAGGTTGCCGCCCAGCGGCATCGCCGGATTGAACTTCTCCGGGTCGAACCGATGAACCGGCTTGCTCAGCCCCGCTGCATCGAGCCGCCGCGCGACGAGAGGGCGCAGATCCAGCACATGCCGAACGAGGTCGGGGTGCTTGTCCGGATCCATGGGCGCGTTCAGCATGTTGCGCACGATGGCTTCGGTGATGCCCAGGGCCTGGGTCAGGCCGAACCACCAGTCGTGGATGTCCTGCTGCGTGGCCAGATCGGCGAGGCCCGGATCGAGCCAATTTGCCTTCAGGCTATCGGGGCTGTTCCCGGCCCGTGCCGCTTCGATGGCGGCCCTGTCTTGCCCCTCCGGGTCCCACAGGACGGTCTTCGGGCCGGTCATCAGCGGCATGAGCAGGTTGTCCCGCACCGTCCCCTGAAAAATGTAAGGGGTGCTGTGCGCATAGCCGATGCGCGCCGCGATGACCGCCTGATGAAGCTGCGACAGATCATGCCCGGCGATCTCGATACGGCCTCTGGAGGGCAATACCTCCCGCGTGAGCACGTCGCAGAATGCCACTCGTTCCGAGGGGTTCGCGATCTGCACGGCGACGTGGGATCCGGGCGGAATGGTAAGCGTCAGGTCCTCCAGCAGCAGGTTGCCATCGCCGTTGCGCACAGAAACGTTCTGCAGCTTGATGTCGCCCCGTAAATGCGGAATCTCCTCCGGCACCCCTTCGAACAGGGCGGGATCGATCGCGTTGCGCGGAGCGAAGCGTTCGGTGACGACATCCCACCGCAGTGCCATATCCTGGGTCTGGTTGTAATAGGCCAGCAGTTCCTTCCACGGGCTGCTGAGATCCTTGTAGGCGGCAAGCGCGGCCACCAGTGCCCCGACGGTGATCTGGCCCTTGATTGCCAGATAGCCGCCGATGGCGTAGAAGAAGAAGGGCGTCAGTTGCGTGATGAAGTTGTTGAGAAACTTCATGAAAAACTTTTTCTGATAGATGCGAAAGCGGATCGTGAACAACCGGCCCAACTGCTCGGTGAAATCCGCAAGGCGCAGGCGCCAGCCCCCGTTGGTGCGCAGGTCGGTGACCCCTGCCGCCGTCTCTCCGATGCGGGCCGACAGGTGCCGGACTTCGGCGATCCGTTCCTTGTTCAGTTGATTGATCTGGCGCTGCAGGCGCGGGATCAACCATGCCTGCAGCGGGATCAGCGCCACCCCGGCCAATCCGAACCAGGGCGATTGAATGAACAGGAAGGCCACGATGATCAGCATCTGTCCGGCCTGAAAGACCGGCTGCGCCAGTGCATCGCCCATCAGACCGCCCATCGGCTCGGCCTCGGACGTGATCATGGAAACCAGCTCCCCCTGGGAGGTGGTCTGGAAATAGCTCCGGGGGAAGCGCATCATCCGGGAGATAAGCTGATAGCGGAACCTCCTCAGCGACCGCTCGGCCACCACGCCCTTCATGGTGTTGAGCCGCATTTTCAGCAAACCATGGATCAGCACCGCGGCGAGATAGGCAAAGCAGAGAAGCAGTAGGAACTGCACCTGTGTTATCTCGAACTGCCACAGCCGCGCCGTCTCGCTCGCGGCGCCGATGGCATCGTTTATGATGCGCTTGGGCAATTCCAGCGTGGCATAGAGAAACGGAAAGGTCACCAGTGTGAGGCCGAGCAGATGAAGCTGCTCGCGGCGCGAATGCTTCCAGATAAAGGAAAATATGCTGGACTCCATGCGCCGTGACTTTCGCTGGGGCCTGCGGCCGTTTCGGGGTTGGGGCAATCTACGCGTCGCACCGGGAGTGCACAACAAGACGCATGACGCTTGCAGCCAAAAGGCTCGGGCTTTATTCCCGTGGCAACCTTGAACCGGGAGCCAATCTTCATGTCCACCACCCAGCGTTTCGACAAGTCCAAACTGCCAAGCCGCCATGTGACCGAAGGCCCCGCGCGTGCGCCGCACCGGTCCTATTATTACGCCATGGGCATGACGGAGGAGGAAATCCACCAGCCGCTGGTCGGCGTTGCGACCTGCTGGAACGAAGCGGCCCCCTGCAACATCGCGCTGAACCGTCAGGCGCAAGCTGTAAAGATCGGCGTGCGCAACGAACAGGGCACACCGCGGGAGTTCACCACGATCACTGTCACCGACGGCATCGCCATGGGCCACGAGGGCATGCGCTCATCACTGGCGTCGCGGGAAGCCATCGCCGATACCGTTGAACTGACCATGCGCGGCCATTGCTACGATGCCATCGTCGGGCTTGCGGGCTGCGACAAATCCCTGCCGGGCATGATGATGGCGATGATCCGGCTGAACGTGCCGTCAGTCTTCCTGTATGGGGGGTCGATCCTGCCGGGCAAGGCGCCGGCGGGTGCCGATGTGCCGGAAGATTTCGCCAGTCGCGACCTCACGGTTCAGGACATGTTCGAAGCGGTGGGCCGGTTCCAGAACGGCACCATGTCGCAGGCCGCGCTCGAAGTGCTGGAGCGCGTCGCCTGCCCATCGGCCGGTGCCTGCGGCGGGCAGTTCACCGCCAACACCATGGCCTGCGTGTCCGAGGCCATCGGCCTCGCGCTGCCCAACTCTTCGGGGGCGCCCGCCCCCTATGAATCGCGTGACGCCTATGCCGAAGCCTCCGGCGCGGCGGTCATGAACCTGATCGAGAAAAACATCCGCGCGCGCGACATCTGCACCCGGCAGGCGTTCGAGAACGCGGCGCGGATCGTGGCCTGCACGGGCGGATCGACCAACGCGGGCCTGCACCTTCCGGCCATGGCGCATGAGGCGGGGATCGATTTCTTCCTTGATGACGTCTGCGAAATCTTCCGCGACACACCCTACTTCGTTGATATGAAGCCCGGCGGCCAATATGTCGCCAAAGACCTTTACGAAGCGGGCGGCGTGCCGGTGGTGATGAAGGAACTGCGTAAGGCGGGCCTGTTGCATGAGGACTGCCTGACCGCGACCGGCTATTCCATCGGCGAGGAACTGGACAAGATCGACCGGGAAGCCGACGGCAAGGTCATCCACAGCGTTCAGAACCCGATCAGCAAGACCGGCGGTGTCGTTGGTCTGAAGGGCAACCTTGCCCCCGAAGGGGCTATCGTGAAGATCGCGGGCATGAGCGAGGACGACATCGTTTTCACAGGACCCGCGCTTGTATTCGAATGTGAGCAGGATGCCTTCGAGGCGGTGCAGAACCGCAATTACGCTGAAGGCGATGTCTTCGTCATTCGCAACGAAGGCCCCGCAGGCGGCCCGGGCATGCGCGAGATGTTGGCAACCACGGCAGCGCTGTCCGGTCAGGGCATGGGCAAGAAGGTCGCCCTCATCACCGACGGGCGGTTCTCGGGCGCGACGCGGGGGTTCTGCGTCGGCCACGTTGGCCCAGAGGCTGCGCATGGCGGGCCAATCGCCCTGCTGAAGAACGGCGACATGATTACGCTGAACGCGATCGAAGGCAGCATCACCGTCGATCTCGACGACGCGGAACTGGAGCGCCGCCGCGCTGAATGGAAAGGTGCCCGCCCGACGAATTATGCCAGCGGAGCCCTGTGGAAATACGCACAGCTCGTCGGGCCGACCTATCTGGGTGCGGTCACTCATCCCGGCGCCAAGGCCGAGACGCATGACTACATGGACCTGTAAGGGTCCTCTCACAGCGCTTGCGCTGCTTGCCCTGTCCGGCTGCGAGGCCGGTCAGGGCTTCGGCACCCTGTCCCTGCGCAGCCCCGAGGGCGCGGAAGATACGCTTCCGCTGGCGCGGGCGCGCATGTCGGGCGGGGCGATCATGCTGGTGCCGCCTTCGGGGTTCTGCATCGACCGGGCGAGTATCGACAAGGACTTTGCCTTGCTGGCCCATTGCGAGGCACTGGGCGGGCCGGTCACGGACCTGAATGCCCCGCTCGGTGTCATCAGCGTCAGCATGCTTCCGGTCGCGCCCGACGGCCCACTGCCCACCATCACCGAAATCGCGCGGGCAGCCGCGCTGAACGAAATTTCCGACGCAAGCGAGGGGCCGGCCCAGCTCGTCTTTCATGCCCGCGGCCCAGCCCCGCAGGAGGGGCTTTCGGAGCGGCATTGGCGCGGTGCGATGCTGCTGAATGACCGAATGGTGGGGGTCGCCTTCTATGAACCGGCGGGTGCCCGGGCCGCCGGTCGTGCGGGGCGTGCGGTGGTGACATCCCTGCTGGAAAGGACTCGGGCCGCCAGCAAGTGAGGCTAGTTTCCGCAGGCGAAACAGTGACAGACCGCGCATTGCACTGTCGCCAAAGCGATTGAACGATAGCGGGACCGGCGATAGAGTGCCGAAAAGGCAGAAGGCCAGGCAGGTTATGGGCAAACTAGGCGAGACATTCCTCGACACTACCCTGTTTTCAAGCATGGTCCGCCAATGGGCGAAGATCGCGCGGCGGTCCGACAGGACCGACCTGCCCACGCTGGAACGCCAGAGCCTCAGGGCGCGCCAGTTGAAGGTCCATCTCGACAGCCTCATCCACAACGCGGATGAACGGCTTTCCCTGCCGCTGGTCGGCTCAACCGGGTTCCCCAAGCCACATAATGCGGACTGGGCATGGCGGCCCGACCTGTGGCGTGGGGCGCTGCCGGTGCCCGGCATCTCTTCGGTCGCGACGAAATCGACCCTCGGAGACGAGATTACCCTGTTCCACGACTGCGACTTTTCCGAGCTCACCCTGCGGCAGGTGCGCAACCTGCGGGAAGAGGACCTTGCCCCCTACGGGCTGCGCATGGATGTCTTCCGGTTCGACGGCTCGTTCCTGTCCCTCGTGCTCGACCTGCCGGAAGCGGGGGTAAAGGGGTTGAAGCGCAACCACCTTTTGCGCATGGACCTGATCGTGGAAACCGAGAAGCCGCTCGAAATTTTCGCGCGGCTCAACATCCGGCACGGTCCCAACAGCGAACAGATCGTCCGCGAACTGCCGCTGGACCAAAAGGAAATCCGCGTCGAATTCGACCTCGCCTATTCCAACCTCAATGAAAAACGCGTGGAGAAGGCGTGGATCGACCTCATCTTCGAAGGGGCGGAGATGAACGAGATCATCATTCGCGATCTAACGTTCTCCCGCCGTCCGCGCGCACAGATCTAGGAGCCCTGATATGGCCACAACGACCGTGACCAAAACCGGAATCCGTCAGGGCACATGGCGGGGGATCGTCAGCCATACCGGGGGCGACAGCCCCGCCATCTCGGTGTCCCACTTGGGAAAAACGGTGGAGGGCGTGGCCCTTGAGCCTGCGGATGCGAAAGGGCAGTGGCTGCTTTCCTTCCCCATCCCGTCGGATGCGATCTCCGACGGGGTGCAGACCCTGCTGATCCTCGACGACGCAAGCGGGGATACGCTGGCCCATGTGACGTTGATCATGGGCGAAGTGCTGGGGGATGACATCCGCGCC
>NZ_LWGH01000091.1:0-464 GCF_001635395.1 Sulfitobacter sp. HI0129
ATCGCTACATTCTGCAAGCGCGGCCTGCTCGACCGCATCTTCACGAGCGCGAACGGGTCTGCAAGGCGGCTGAAAAGGCTTGGCAGGCGGGCGATGTTCCCATCAACGCCGCTGAAGGTTTCATCCGCCAGATCATCGGCTGGCGTGAATATGTGCGCGGTATCTATTTCCTTGAAGGCCCCGACTATACCACCCGCAACGCGCTGCAACACACCCGCGATCTGCCCGATTTCTACTGGGGCGCCGGAACGCGGATGAATTGCGTGTCACAAGCGGTGACCCAGACCCGTAAACATGCCTATGCGCATCATATCCAGCGGCTGATGGTGACAGGCAACTTCGCCCTGCTCGCCGGAGTGGACCCGGCGCAGGTGCATGAATGGTATCTGGAAGTCTACGCCGACGCCTATGAATGGGTGGAGGCCCCCAATACCATCGGCATGAGTCAGTTCGCGGATGGCGGC
>NZ_LWGH01000092.1:0-221 GCF_001635395.1 Sulfitobacter sp. HI0129
CAAGCACCAAGGGCAGCGAAGCGCAGATAGCGATCTTTGCAAACTCAGCCTTTCTCTTTCTGAACAAGCGCCTTTGCGAACAAGACAGCTGGAACGAGGCAAAGATCAAAAGACGATCAGGCGACTTGTTTGAGAGTGCCAAAAAAACTGGGGACATACAGGCGCACTTGTCGCCCTGCTTTGATGGTCAGTCAGGAACAACTTGCCCTATGAAAGCTCTT
>NZ_LWGH01000093.1:0-276 GCF_001635395.1 Sulfitobacter sp. HI0129
AATTAATTCCCGGTCACCGTCGACTTCCGCAAGATTGATCCCAAGCGCAAACAGAGCGGATGCTCTTTTATGCGCTTCGAACAATGCTTCGAAGGAAGGAAACTTCATAGGATCGATGCAGATTAGCTCATCTGCATCCGTCCGTATGACCCAGTCAAACAGCGCGCCAAGCCCATCCTGCAGTCCGTTAAGCAATTGCCCGCGGACCCGGTCGAACCCGGCAAGATCATCCCTTGGAACCGTGATCACGTTTGCCCCAGGGCAAAGCTTCCCAAT
>NZ_LWGH01000094.1:0-251 GCF_001635395.1 Sulfitobacter sp. HI0129
GCTTTTGACACGGGATCCCCTGTGGATCGCGATCTTGCCTGCGGCGCTGCGCGTTCCATGGGTTCTGTTCGCGCTACCCTCCGGCATTCTTGCTGATCGCATGGACCGTAAGCGGTTGATTGTGTTCTGTGATCTGATCCGCACTCTTGCCTATGGTATGGCGGGTGGCGCGATGATGCTGAGCTTGCCACTTGCCGAGCCAGTCATTGACGGGATTGGGAGATCCACCCTGTACTGGAGCTTACTGTCAC
>NZ_LWGH01000095.1:0-238 GCF_001635395.1 Sulfitobacter sp. HI0129
CGCATCTGGTGGGTCAGGGATTGTGGGGTGATGCCGATCATTGCGCGGCCTCCCGCTTGGCCTTGGCCCGCTCGATCCCGTTCATGATCGTGGTGTGGTCCCGGCCACCGAGCAGCCGCCCGATAGCGGGCAACGAAAGGTCGGTCTCCTCCTTCAGTCTCAGCATCACCTCATGGCGATGCCTGCAGGCCCGCTTGGTCCGGTCGCCGCCTCTGAGCATATCCACGGACACACCGGC
>NZ_LWGH01000096.1:0-255 GCF_001635395.1 Sulfitobacter sp. HI0129
AGGGCTACCCCGGCGTGATGGCCAATGACGATGTATCCCTGTCGATCGCGGCGGGTGAGGTCCATGCCCTGCTGGGCGAAAACGGCGCAGGCAAATCCACCCTGGTCAAAATGATCTACGGGCTGGTCAAACCCGATGCGGGCCGCATGAAAATGTTCGGCAAACCATATGATCCCACCGACCCCCATGCGGCACGTACCGCGGGCGTCGGCATGGTCTTTCAGCACTTCTCGCTCTTTGACGCATTGACCGTGG
>NZ_LWGH01000097.1:0-291 GCF_001635395.1 Sulfitobacter sp. HI0129
AGAGTCCATATCGACGGCAGTGTTTGGCACCTCGATGTCGGCTCATCTCATCCTGGGGCTGGAGCAGGTCCCAAGGGTACGGCTGTTCGCCGTTTAAAGAGGTACGTGAGCTGGGTTTAGAACGTCGTGAGACAGTTCGGTCCCTATCTTCCGTGGGTGTAGGATACTTGAGAGGAGTTGCCCCTAGTACGAGAGGACCGGGGTGAACGATCCACTGGTGGACCTGTTGTTGCGCCAGCAGCAGTGCAGGGTAGCTATGATCGGACAGGATAACCGCTGAAGGCATCTAAG
>NZ_LWGH01000098.1:0-269 GCF_001635395.1 Sulfitobacter sp. HI0129
GCCTTGGCGACGTAGTTCAGGTTCAGTTGGTTCCAGTCCGTCACATTGGGCACCGCACGACCCACCAGTTCATCGACCGAGGTCATGCCCTTTTCGTCCATGTAGTCGCTCAGCCCGCTGATCATCTCTTGCACGACTTTGAAACCGTAGGTCATGGCCGCCGTACAGACCTGAACATTTCCAGCGCCAAGGGCCAGAAATTCAGCCGCGTCGCGCCACGTCGTGATGCCGCCGATCCCGCTGATGGGCAGATCGGCCATATCGGGGGT
>NZ_LWGH01000099.1:0-302 GCF_001635395.1 Sulfitobacter sp. HI0129
GGCGTCATAGGTTCGCTGGATGATGCCCATGTTGGTGGCCCCGCCCGGGTCTTTGCGGTTGTTCACATACCCGCCTTCGTGAGCAAGCACCCAAGGCTGGACGATAGAGAAATTCTCGCGTGTCATTCGCTAACCCCATGATTTGTGAAGATTGCGGTCACGACGCCACCATGCGTAGGCGCAGATCGTCATGTCCCAGCCCGTCAGCCAGCGGCAGAGGCGGCGGCTGACGGCTTCGCAGAGGGGGAGCATTAGATCACCAATGAGAACTGGCCCATCAGCGCCTTCATTTCAGAATACGC